>NZ_JBFASK010000003.1:174606-277228 GCF_040677675.1 Streptomyces sp. NPDC053755
GCCGGCCACTCCGGCGCGCGGGCGCGGAGCCGTCCGCCGGGCCGCCGGCCGGCCACGCCGTGGCCTGCGCCGACCGGGGCGGCGGACCGGTTCTCGCGCGGGAACGAGAACGTGCGCCGGGGCGGCGCCCCGCCCCCAGGGCAGGGGGGCGGGTGCCGTCCCGGCGCACGCGCGGCCGCGAGGTGGGGCGTGCTCAGCGCACGTGGGTGGCACGCGGCCGGGCCGTACGGGCCGTGGCTTCCTCGGCGCGCCCCCGCCGTCCGTACACCGTGAGCAGCACGAGCACGCACAGGGCGTAGAAGCCGAGGAAGCAGAGGAACGCGATCTCGGCGTTCCCCGAGGCCCCTTGGTACGACGAGCGGAAGGCGAGGTTGATGGCGACTCCGCCGAGTCCGCCGACGGCGCCCGCGATGCCGATCACCGCGCCCGAGACGCGGCGCGCGCGGGCGAAGGCCGGCTGGGCGTCGGCGCCGGAGGTGATGGCGTCCTCCGCCTCCCGGGCGAACACGGCGGGGATCATCTTGTACGTCGAGCCGTTGCCCATGCCGCTGAGGACGAACAGGGCGGTGAACCCGGCGACGAACAGACCGGCGGACCCGGAGCGGGAGGCGACCAGCAGCACGAGCGTGCCGGCGGCGAGTCCCAGGAAGTTCCAGAGCGTGACGCGGGCGCCTCCCCAGCGGTCGGCCATGCGGCCGCCGAGCGGGCGGGCGAAGGAGCCGAGCAGCGGGCCGAGGAAGGTGACGGAAGCGGCCTGCTGGGGCGTGGTCCCGAACTCGTTCTGGAGGACGAGCCCGAAGGCGAAGCCGTACCCGATGAAGGAACCGAAGGTGCCGACGTACAGCAGGGAGATCCACCAGGTGTGACGGTGTGCCGCGGCCTCCTTCAGGGCGCCGGGTCGGGCGCGGACGGCGTCGACGTTGTCCATCCTCACGGCGGCGAGCAGGGCCACGAGGACGATGAGCGGCAGATAGGTGCCCACCACGTACGACGGGTGGGTGTCGCCGACGGTGACGATGACCAGCAGGCCGAGCAGCTGGACCGCGGCGACGCCGAGGTTGCCGCCGCCCGCGTTGATCCCGAGGGCCCAGCCCTGGTGCCGCTGGGGGTAGAAGATGGTGATGTTGGTCATCGAGGAGGCGAAGTTGGCCCCGCCCACGCCGGCCGTGGCGCCGATGAGCAGGAAGACCCACAGGGGCGTGCCCGGGCGCTGGATGAAGACGAACGCGAGGCCGGCCGGCACCAGCAGCACGGCGGAGGCGAAGACGGTCCAGTTGCGGCCGCCGAACCGGGTCACCGCGTAGCTGTACGGCAGTCGCAGCAGGGCGCCGACGAGGGTGGGCACCACCACGAGGAGGAACTTCTCGCCGGGGGCGAAGTCCATGCCGATGTCGGGCGACATGAAGAGGACGAGGACCGACCACAGGCTCCACACGGAGAAGCCGATGTGCTCGGAGAGGACGGACATCAGCAGGTTGCGGCGGGCGATCTTCTTGCCGGTGCTCTCCCAGAACTCCGTGTTCTCCGGGTCCCAGCCCTCGATCCACCGCCCGGAAACGGACAGTCGGGTCGTCATGTCTGATCGGTCTCCTCGGGGTCGGCGGCGCGGTGAGTCCGCGGGTTCCGGTGCGCCGCCGGGGAAGGGGGGTGCGGCGGCCGACCGGGCGGCGGCGGTCGCCGCCGCTCCGGTGCGGTCCGTCGCCCTACTGCGCGGCGGGTCCCTCGGCGGTGAGGAGACGGGCCAGCTCAAGGCGCTTGATCTTGGTCGTGGCGGTCTGGGGCAGGTCCTCCAGGCGCCACTGCACGGGGTCGCCCATCGGGGGCAGGCCGGCCACGGCCGACTTCCAGGTGACCTGGTCCAGCGGCTTGTTGTCGCGGGTGCACACCACGGGGACAGGAGTGCCGTCCGCGCCGGGGATGATGATGACCTCGACGAGGTCCGGCAGCCGGGTGAAGAGCTTGTCCTCGATCTCGAGGGTGCTCTGCACACCGGGGATCTCGTCGACCTCGCGGTCGAGCAGGTGCAGGCAGCCGTACTTGGTGCGGTAGCCGACGTCGCCCATGCGCCACCAGCCGTTGTTGACCTGCTTCTCCCAGCGGTGGTGCTCGCCGAGGTAGGTGACGATCCGGCCGTCGCTCCTGACCTCGATGAAGCCGGGGTTCTCCTTGGTGGGCTGGTTGCCGTCGCGGCTGACGACCCGCACTCCGGTCATGCCGGGGAAGGGCATGCCCACACAGCGCCCGTTGAAGTCGGCGCCGTCCTTGAGGGAGTACGTACGGGCCGCGATCGGGCCGACCTCGCTCTGCCCGTACGCCTGCGCGAAGCGGCGGCCCGAGCGGCGGGACCCCTGGAGCAGCCGGTTGACGGTCCGGGGGTGGATGGCGTCGAAGGTGCTGGAGAAGTACTTGACGTTGGCGAGCGGTCCGCGCGGGTCGTCGGCGAGGACCTCCCAGCGCAGGAAGGTGTTCGGGTGGGCCTCGATGAAGCCGGGCGGCACCTGCGAGAAGAGATCGCCGACCGTCTCGGGGTCGTCCTCGCGGAGCACGATCAGGGGGTGGCCCTGGAGGATCGAGATCGGCATCGCGGTGAACATCCGCGAGTGCACGAACGAGACGTGGACCGCGACGGGTTCGCTGCGGCGGACGCCGGCGGCGACGATGGTGGCCTGCGGGCGGTAGCGGGCCTGGAAGCTCTTGCCGGTGTGCACGGCCAGCTTCGGGGTGCCGGTGGTGCCCGAGGTGTGCGTGATCAGCGTGGGGTGGTCGGCGGGCATGGAGACCGCCGGCACGCGCGGGACTCCGGCCAGCGAGGCGAACGTCGTGGTGCCGGCGTACTCGCCGGAGGCCAGCAGCACCTGCCGGGAGAGCTCGTGCACCTCGGCCGGCAGGGACGTGTCCAGCTTCTCCTGGTCGGTCACCAGGAAGGGACGGCCCACCCGGCGCAGCAGCTCGGCGACGGTCTCGCCGTCGAGCTTCGGCGACAGCAGGACCGGGATGGCGCCGATCCGCGCCACGGCGCAGGCGAGGAGGGAGATGTCGAAGTTGTCGCTCTTGTGCACGACGACGTGGTCGCCCGGGCGGACCTGCACCGACCACAGCCGGGAGGCGAAGTCGTCGATCAGGCCCGCGATCTCGGTCAGCGAGGCGCGACGGCCGAGGCCGGGCGCGATGTCGAGGTCGTGGTCGAGGATCACGAAGTTCGCCGGGTGCCTGGCGGCCGCACGGTCGAACAGCGTGCCCAGGCGAATTCCCTTGTTTCCTATGCGCTGGAGAAACATCTACCCGCTCTCTCGTCCTGGAGTGGAAGGAGTGGGGGCCGATATTCCGGCCCCGCTTACTTCACTGCTTTTCGATGATGTTCTTGATCAGGCCGAGGGTCACGGCGAGGTCCTGCTCCAGCTTGGCGCCCCACTCGATGATGAACTTCTCGCGCCCGGCTTCGTCGAGATCGGCGACGATCTTGTGAATTCCGGCGGTGGCCTTGCCCATCCGGAAATGGTGGGTGAGCACGGAACCGGCGCCGTCGGCGGCGATGTCGAAGCCCCAGATCGACTCCTGGTCCTCACGGGCGTGCGTGAGCATCATCCAGCGGAAGGTCCGCCCGGGCTCCGCAGCGGTGATCCGGGCCTCCGTGTACCAGGTGCCGCGGATCAGCGGGGCCCAGGCCACGACTTCCTCGGCGCGCAGGTTCTCGCCGCGGAAGATCGCGCCGACCGTGGACGGCTCCCCGGAGACCCACTCGCCGCCCTTGCACTCGGGGCTCCACTCGGCGCTGCGGGGCAGATCGCTGACGACCGCGTACACCTGCTCGGGGGTCGCGGAAATCCCGATGTCGGCGCGCAGCTCGAAGAGGGGGGACTTTTCGATGATGGAATTCGTCATGCCGAATATCCTGACCGGTTGCCGCAGACGTGGTCAACGACGGGAAAATGATCCGTCAAGTCCTGTGGATAGCGGCAATCGATTCTCGCCGACGTGAATGCGGGGCCTGCTTTCGGCGGCTGGATAGCGGAAATTCCCGCCGGAGCTCCTC
Source organism: Streptomyces sp. NPDC053755 (assembly GCF_040677675.1). Taxonomy (NCBI): domain Bacteria; kingdom Bacillati; phylum Actinomycetota; class Actinomycetes; order Kitasatosporales; family Streptomycetaceae; genus Streptomyces; species Streptomyces sp. NPDC053755. Next base: position 178,640 of record NZ_JBFASK010000003.1, read on the forward strand.
CGTCGAGGAATTACTCCGGCGGGCCCGTCTCGCGCGCGGACAGCCGCTTCTGCCGGCCGGACGGACGCTTGTGTCCGGGGCCGTTGTCCGAGTCCGGCCGGTGCTGCCGTCCGGGCCGTGGTCCGCACAGGGGCGGCGCGTGGGTGCTTCCGTGAGCCGTGAGCCGTGAGCCGTGAGCCGTCAGCCGTGGGCCGTGAGGCAGTCCGGGGGCGTCACGCCGTCAGGCGGTCACATGGTCAGGGTCGTCACGTGGTCACACCGCCGGGTCCGCGACGCGCAGCACCAGCTTTCCGTGGACCTTGCCCTCCTCGAGCCGGCGGTGGGCCTCGGCGGCGGCCTCCAGGGGCAGGACCTCCACGGCGCGGGGCCGCAGCAGCCCGTCGGCGAGCAGGCGGCCGATGTGGGTGGCCGCCTCGGTGAGTTCACCGGCACGGGCGTGCGAGATGGCGAAGCCGTGGACCGAGCGGTCCATCAGGTACAGGGGCCCCGCGGGCAGGACGGGCCGGGTCCGCAGCCCGGCGAGGACGACGATCCGGCCGCGCGAGGCGAGCAGGTCCACCGCCGTCTCCAGGTCGTTGCGGCCGGAGGTGTCGATGGACAGGTCGACGCCGTGCGGGGCCGCCTCCCGGATCCGGCCGGGCACGTCGGGGTCCCGGTAGTCGATGACGTGCCGTGCCCCGAGGTCGCGGCAGTACTCCGCGTCCCGGGCCGAGGCGACGGCGACGACCCGGGCACCGGCCTGCGCCGCCATCACCACGGCGGCGCTGCCGACGTTCCCGGCGGCGCCCAGCACGAGGACGGTCTCGCCGGCCCGGACCCGGCCGTGGGTGAACACGGCCAGGTAGGCCGTGGAGGCGGGATGGGAGAGGGCCACGGCGTCGACCGGGTCGACGCCGTCGGGCAGGTGGTAGAGCCGGTCCGCCGGGACCACGACCTGCTCGGCGGCGGCGCCCTGGCGCCCGGCGTGGCCGAGACTGCTGCACCAGACCCGGTCGCCGGGCCGGAATCCGGGCGCGCCGGGCCCGGCCGCGGCGACCCTGCCGACGGCGTCGCGGCCCACCACGAACGGGAAGGTCAGGGGCGTACGCCAGGCTCCTGACCGTACGAAGGTGTCCACGTGGTTGACGGCGGTCACCTCGACGTCGACGAGCACGTCACCGGGACCGGGCTGAGGCGGGGGCAGTTCACCGAGCTTGATGAGATCCGGTGAACCGAGCTCTTCGATGTGGGCGGCACGCATGCTCCGGATTCTCGCCGTGCTCCGCCGCCTCGCCCACGGTCCCGCCCTCGCCCGGTCCAGGGTCCGTCACCTCCTCGCCCCGCTTCCGTCAAGTCGCGCGGTGCCGAAGGCCGCGGGGGAGGAGCGACCTGGGGCGCCGGGGGTGAGGGCCGCCGGTCAGCCGGTCGTCATCGGGGTGCCCGGGGCGAGGGCCGCGGCCAGCCGCTGGGCGATGATCTCGGCCTTGTTCCCGTCGGGGGTGGTGGCCGTCTTGGTGACGGACACCGCGATCGCGAGACGCTTCGACGGGAGGTAGGCCTGGATGGCCGCGTAGCCCGAGAAGGAGGGGTTCTGGATGATCCAGCCGTTGATCACCAGGACGCCGAGGCCGAAGTGCGCGGCCGGTGTCTGCGGCAGGCAGACCGTGGCCGGGCAGGTGGGCGTCGTGTGGCCGAGGCCCACCGTGCCCGGGTCGAGCAGCGTGCGGTAGGAGCGGGGAGAGAGGAGCTCGCCGCTGCCGACGGCCTGCGCCGAGCGGGCCAGGTCGCAGATGTGGGTGGTGATGACCGCCCCCGGAGCCGTGGTCCACGACGGGTTCCAGAAGGTGGACTCCTCGTAGAGGCCGCGCTCGGCGGTGAAGGCGTGCAGCGCCGGCCGCGGGATCTCGGGGGTGAAGCTGTTCCGGGTGTCGCGCAGACCGAGCGGGCCGGTGACCCGCTGCTTCATGAGGAGGTCGAAGCGGGTGCCGGTGATCTTCTCGAGCGCGTCGACCAGCAGCACGTAGTTGGCGTGCGAGTAGCTCCAGTTGGTGCCCGGCTCGTACCAGAAGGGATGGCCGAGGGAGTAGCCGACCAGCTCCTTCGGGGTCCACTGGCGGAAGGGGTGCGCCTCCAGCTCGGCCGTGAACGCCGGGTCGGTGACGTAGTCGTGGAGGCCGCTGGTGTTGGTGGCCAGCATCCGCAGGGTGATCCGGTCGGCCTTGGGGAGATCGGGCAGCCAGCGCTCGACCGTGTCGTCGAGACCGACCTTCCCCTCCTCGACCAGCTGGAGCAGGATCGCGCCGACGTACGAGAAGGCGACCGAACCGGCGCGGAAGTGCATGTCGGGCTCCGCCGGCACGCCGGTCATGGACTCGCCGAGCGCGTCGGTGACCACCTCGCGCCCGTCGACGGTGACCCTCAGTTCCACGGCCTTCAGCCGGAACTCGTCCTTGGCCCGGCGGGTGATGTCCAGGATCTCGCGGGCCTCGGGGCCGAGGGGGCCCTTGGTCCGCACGCAGTCACGGCCGCCGCCGCGACCGCCGTCCGTATCGCCGCTTCCGGCGGACGCGGGCGCGGCCGAGGTGGCCTGGAGCGTGACGGCGAGGACCGAGAGGAGAGCGGCGGAGAGCAGCGTCCTGCGGGCGCGCGCGCCCGGCCGCGTGCGCGGGCGTGCTCGGAGGGGGGTGCGTGTCATGCCTCGCACTATGGAGGGAAGAGTGTCGCGAACACGGGCAAAACGCTTCTCCACCCCCCGGCCCCGCCCATGTGGGGCAAGCGGAGGGCCGCTGCCGCGGCGAGGTCGTCAGGTCTCCGGCAGCAGGCCGAGCTGGTCCATGAACTCCATCTGGTCGAAGTAGAGCCGGTAGCTCACGATGCGGCCGTCCTTGACGGTGGCCAGGTCGACGCCGCGCAGGGTGACGTGCTTGTCCGTCGCCGGCAGGGTCTCTCCCGTGGGGAGCGCGATGGGGCCGGTGTTCCGGCCGCTGAAGATGCCCTCGTCGATGGCGGTGTCGCCGGACTCGAAGACGTGCAGGGGCGTGAACGTCGCCTCCGGCATGGCGTCCGTCACCGTGCGCCAGTACGCGACGATGGCCTCGCGTCCCCGCATCTCGCCGCCGTCCGGCGTGTACGCCACGGCGTCCTCGGCGAAGAGGTCGGCGAGGGCGTCCAGGTCCGGCTTGGTGGTGATGGCGTCGGTGAGGCGCTCCATCAGGGTGCGTGCCTCTCCCATGATCCACCTCCCTGGTGGGGATGCTGGTGGTCCGTCCTCCCATTTTCCCACCGAAAGCCGGGTGCCGTGGGGTGGAGGCGGAGGCATTCTGGATCTTGAAGGCGTCGCGGCGGCCCGGTCACGTCCGACACGGCCTCGCGACGGCGTGCCGCACGGCGACGACCCGACCGCGCCGCGACGACGAACGGAGACCACCCATGTCGTACCCCGAGCCCCGCTACCACGGCGAGAAGGGGGAGGTCAGCGCCTCCTTCCGCCCGGCCGGCACCCCGGCCGAACTCACCGTCGCCAACGGCACGGAGACCCGCTATCTGGCCACCACCGCCTCCACCGGAGGGGAGTTCGGCCTCTACCGCGTCGACATGACACCCAAGGCCGGCGGGCCCGGCACCCACTTCCACAAGACGATCTCCGAGAGCTTCTTCATCCTGGACGGGACCGTCCGCCTCTTCGACGGCGACCGGTGGGTGGACGCGCGGAAGGGCGACTTCCTCTATGTGCCGACCGGCGGGCTGCACGCCTTCCGCAACGAGTCCGACGACCCCGCCTCCTTCCTGATCCTCTTCGCGCCGGGCGCGCCCCGCGAGGAGTACTTCGAGAAGGTCGGGACGGTCGCGCACATGACGGACGAGGAGCGGGCGGAGTTCTTCGCCAAGCACGACACCTACTGGACCGACTGAGCCGGCAGGCCGGCCGACCGTCCGGGCCGGTCCAGCAGGGTGCACCCGCCGGACCGTGCGGCCCGTCCGGGCCGGTGCACCCTTCAGGCCGATCGAGCCGGTGCCCCTCCCGGACCGGGTGAGTCGGTGCACCTCCCGGACCGGCTCGGTCGGCGAGCCCGCCGGACCGACGGGGCCGGCCGCCTACCGGACCGGCGGAGGCGGGGCGCCCGCCGCGAGGCCCGTCTTGGCGCCCGCCCCGCACAGCGGCACGACGCTCTCCCCCTCTCGCGGCGCAGCCCGTACGGCCGCCCAGCAGGCGACTCCGGTGGCCTCGACGAAGAGCCCGCGCCGCGCCAGGTCCCGCTGTGCCGAACGGATCTGCTCCTCCGTCACGGTCAGGAAGGTCCCGCCCGACGCGCGTACCGCCCGCAGGACGGCGTGGCCGCGGGGCGGGGCGGTGATGGCGATCCCCTCCGCGACGGTGGGCCGGGCGGGCGCGGGGGCGGCCGGCTCCTCGTCGCCCGCGTGGAAGGCCGCGGCGAGCGGGCGGACCGCCTCGGCCTGGACGGCGACCAGGGCCGGGCGCCGGTCGACGAGACCGTGCCCGTGCAGTTCGTCCACCGCGAGCGCGGCGCCCAGGAGGAGGGTGCCGTTGCCGACCGGGAGGACGAGCGTGTCCGGGAGCCTGCCGCCGAGGTCCTCCCAGAGCTCGTACACGTACGTCTTGGTGCCGTGCAGGAAGTGCGGGTTGTACACGTGCGAGGCGTAGAAGGCGCCGGGCTCGTCCGCCGCCGCGCGGGCGGCCCGCGCCGTGGCCTCGCGGTCTCCGGGCACCAGCGTCAGGCGCGCCCCGTGGGCCCGGATCTGCTCCAGCTTCTTGGGCGACGTGCCCTGCGGCACGAGGACGAGGCAGTCGAGCCCGGCCCGCGCGCAGTACGCGGCGATGGCCGTGCCCGCGTTCCCGCTGCTGTCCGCCACGACGTGGCCGAGACCGCCGCCCCCGGCGAGACGGAGGGCGAGCTCGGCGAGCATGACCGCGCCGCGGTCCTTGAAGGAGAGCGTCGGCATGAGGAAGTCGACCTTGGCCGAAACGCCGTCGGTGATCGGGACGAGGGGGGTGCGGCCCTCGCCGAGGGTGACGGCGGGCGCGTGCGTCGCGAGCGGCAGTGCCTCTTCGTAACGCCACAGTGAATTCACGCGTGACGCCAGGGACGTGAGTGAAACCGGCCCGCTCGTGAACTCGAGGTCCCAGGGGCCGCGGCACCGCGGACAACACCAGGTGAGGGCGTCGGCGGGGGCGTGAACACGGCAGCGGGGGCACACATAGGCCGTCATGGGCGCAGCATGACAGCCGCGTGATCCCTGTGTGACGGGGCGCTCGGAGGCCTTGTGGGATTCCTATGGATCCGTCAATCTTTCGCTCGGCAGCCGGATGTACGACACGGCGAGGACACGTCCCGGTGTCCCCGCATGCCGTGTTGTCATGCACCTGCCGTACCCCCACAGCAGCGCACCACCAATGAGGAGGACCCCTCACATGTCCGTGATGCGTGACTCGCGGCGCAGACTCGCCGCCGCCAGCGCCATAGCCGTCGCCGCTCTGGCCCTCGGCACCGCCTCCGCCCTCCCGGCCTCCGCGGCCGAGGCCGCCCCGGAAGGTGTCATCCAGAACGCCGGAGCTCCCGGCACGGTGACCGGCAGCTACATCGTCACCCTCGACGAGTCCGCGCAGGCGGAGACGGCGAAGGGCCGCGCGGTCGCGGCCGAGTACGGTGCCACGATCAAGAAGACGTACACCTCGGCGCTGAACGGCTACCACGTCGAACTCTCCGAGGCCCAGGCGAAGAAGCTCGCCGCGGACCCGGCGGTGAGGTCCGTCGTCCAGAACCGTGTCTTCACGGTCAGCGGTACGCAGCCGTCCCCGCCGTCCTGGGGTCTGGACCGGGTCGACCAGCGGGCCCTCCCGCTGAACCAGAGCTACACCTACCCGGACACCGCGGGCCAGGGCGTGACGGCGTACATCATCGACACCGGCGTCCGCATCTCGCACAGCGACTTCGGCGGCCGTGCCGCCAACGGCTACGACGCCATCGACAACGACAACGTCGCCCAGGACGGCCACGGCCACGGCACGCACGTCGCCGGCACCGTCGCGGGCAACGCCTACGGCGTGGCCAAGAAGGCGAAGATCGTCGGCGTCCGCGTGCTCGACAACCAGGGCTCCGGCACGACCGCGCAGGTCGTCGCCGGCATCGACTGGGTGACCCGGAACGCCGTGAAGCCGGCCGTCGCCAACATGAGCCTCGGCGGTGGCATCGACTCGGCCCTCGACACGGCCGTGCGCAACTCGATCGCCTCGGGCGTCACGTACGCGGTCGCGGCGGGCAACGACAGCTCCAACGCGTCCAACTACTCCCCGGCGCGTGTCGCGGAGGCGATCACCGTCGGCTCCACGACCAACACCGACGCCCGCTCCAGCTTCTCCAACTACGGCACCGTGCTCGACCTCTTCGCCCCGGGCTCCTCCATCACCTCGGCCTGGAACAGCAGCGACAGCGCCACCAACACCATCTCCGGTACGTCGATGGCGACGCCGCACGTGGCCGGCGCCGCCGCCGTCTACCTGGCGGACAACCCGACGGCGACCCCGGCGCAGGTCTCGACCGCGCTGACCGGCGCCGCCACCCCGAACGTGGTGACCAACCCCGGCACCGGTTCGCCGAACAGGCTGCTCTTCGTCGGAGGCGGCGGCACCACCCCGCCCCCCGGCAAGAGGTTCGAGAACACCGCGGACTACGCCATCGCCGACAACGCGACCGTCGAGTCCCCCGTCACCGTCAGCGGTGTCACCGGCAACGCGCCGGCCGCCCTCCAGGTGCCGGTGAACATCGTCCACACCTACATCGGTGACCTCCAGGTCCAGCTGATCGCCCCCGACGGCACGGCGTACACCCTCAAGGGCTACGGCACCGGCGGCAGCGCGGACAACATCAACACCACCTACACCGTCAACGCCTCCTCCGAGGTCGCCAACGGCACATGGAAGCTGCGGGTCAGCGACAACGCGAACTACGACACCGGGAAGATCGACTCCTGGGCGCTCCAGTTCTGAGCGGCGGCGCGGGACCGTACGACACCGCGTCTGACGCAAGGCGCAGGGCCGTACGACACGGCGTCTGACGTGCGGTGCAGGACGCGACGACACAGCGCGTGACCGAAGAGGCGGTCGCCCACGGGGCGGCCGCCTCCTCGTCATGCCGCCATCCGTCACCCGCCCGTCGGCCCCGAGGCCCGGACCACGTACGATGCGCCCGCCCGTTCGTGTGTTCGTATCGCCCGGTCCAACAGGAGTGCCGTACCCGTGGAGTCCCTTCCGCCGCCCCAGGATTCCCCGCCCCCGCGGCAGGACTGGCCCGCCCCCGGCACAGGTCCGGTCCATCCGGGCCCGTACGGCCCCGGTCCGCACGGCCCCGGTCCGTTCCCGCCCCATCTCCACGGCGCTCCCTTCCCGCCCGGCCCCGGGCCCCACGCCGCGCCGCCCGCGGTCACCAGCGGACTGGCCATCGGCTCCCTGGTCTCCGGCATCCTCTGCTGCCTCCCGCCCCTCGGTCTGATCCTCGGCCTCATCGCCCTTCCGCGGATCAGGAAGAGGAACCAGACGGGCAAGGGCCTCGCGATCGCCGGCATCGCCCTCTCCGTGACCAGCTGCCTGCTCCTGACCCTCGGCCTCGTGACGGGAGGCTTCGGCAAGGCATGGAGGAGCGTCGAGGAGGGCATCGAGGGGGCGTCCCGATCCCCGTCCACGTTCGCCCTGCGCACGGGCGACTGCTTCGACGTCGACGGCGACCTCGAAGCACTCGACGCGGACGTCGAGGTGGTGGACTGCGCGGGTGCGCACGAGGGCGAGGTCACCGGCACCTTCCTGATCACCGGACACACGGCGTGGCCGGGCGACGGTCCGGTCGACGGGATCGCGTGGGACCGCTGCGAGCGGATCGGTCACGCGTACGCCATGGACTCCTGGGCGCTTCCCGAGGACGTCTGGACGTACTACTACGTCCCCACCAGCAGCAGTTGGCGGGCCGGCGACCGGAACGTGACCTGTGCGCTCATCACCGACGGTGCGCCGGTCGAGGGGTCGCTGCGCAACGACGAGACGATGCTCGACGCCGACCAGGTCCACTTCCTCAAGGCCCTCAACGCGGTCGACACCGCCCTGTTCGACGAGCCGGACGCGGACGCGGACGAGGACCTGGCGGCCAACACCGCCTGGGCGGCCGGGGTGCGTACCGCCCTCACCGCCGCGAGCGCCGACCTGAAGGGCCATCACTGGCCGGCGGAGTCGGCCGCATCGGTGGCCGCCCTGGTCGAGGAGCTGGACAAGGCCGCCGCAAAGTGGGGCGAGCTGGCGGCGGCGGGCGACGCCGACGCCTTCGGGGAGCGTTACGACACGGCCTACGACCTGACCATCTGGGGGTCGGAGGTGGAGGCGCGCACGGCCCTCGGGCTGGCCGACGAGGGCGGCTCCGGTGGCGGCGAGGGCGGCTTTGGCCCCGAGCCGGGCGAGTCCGTCTGAGGCACGCCCCGTTCGCGGACGCGCGAGGGGGCCGGGCATCCCCCCGGGAGGCCCGACCCCTGCCGTGCGTCACGCGCCTCAGCGGCGGTTCAGCCCCCGGTCCACGGAGGTGATCAGCTCACCGTCCGGGGTGTCGCCGTCCAGGGACCAGAACATGGCGCCTCCGAGCCCCTTGGCCCGTACGTACGCGGCCTTGGTGCGCAGCACCTGCGGGTCGTCGTACGTCCACAGCGTCGTCCCGTCGAACAGCCACGCATGGCCGTTCCGCACGTCGCGGTGCACCGTGTACGTCCCCGAATCGGCGAGCTTCTTCAGGGCCTTGTAGTCCTCGTAGCCGTTCGCCCAGGTCGCCGGGGCGGGGCCGGTGGCCGGTCGGCCGAGCCCGTTCCCGCCGCCGGTGACGCCCGTCCAGCCCTGGCCGTAGAACGGCATGCCGACGACGAGCTTGCGTGCGGGCGCGCCGCGCCGGAGCCAGTCGCCGACGGTCTGGTCGACGCTGAAGTCGTTCCTGGCGAAGAGGGCCGACTGCTGCGCCGTGGTGGACTCCCAGGAGCCGTGGAAGTCGTACCCCTGGAGGTTGACGAAGTCCAGGTCGCGCATGATCTTGCGGACCTCGAAGCCCGCGTCGATCTTGGCGGGCGCGGTGGGGACGAACGCGGTCAGCTCGTAGTGCTTCCGCTTCGCGCCGCGCCGCTCGGCCTTCGCGTAGGCGTCGAGCTGGGTGCGGAACTCCCTGACGAGCGCGGTGAAGTTCTGCTTGTCCTCCGGGCGGAAGACGGTGTCGACGTCACCGGCCGATCCCGGCCACTCCCAGTCGAGGTCGATGCCGTCGAAGAGACCGGCGGCGGCTCCGGCGCCGCCCCGGGCGCCGTCGACGGGCAGGTCGCCCTTGATGTAGAGGTCGATGCAGGAGGAGACGAACGCCTTGCGCGAGGCGGGGGTGCGGGCGGCGTCCGAGAAGTGCGTGGACCAGCTCCAGCCGCCCAGCGAGATCATGACCTTGAGGCCGGGGTGCCTGGCCTTCAGCTCGCGCAGCTGGTTGAAGTTGCCGGCCAGGGGCTGGTCGGCTGTGTCGGCGACGCCGTCGACCGAGCCGGCCGCGTCGAGCGGGCGTACGTAGTCGGCCCAGGCGTCGGCCTCGCCCGGGACGTTTCCGGTGAAGCACCGGCCCTCGGGACTCACGTTGCCGAAGGCGTAGTTGATGTGGCTCAGTTTGGCCGCCGTGCCACTGGTCTCCAGATCCTTGACCTGGAAGTCGCGTCCGTAGACGCCCCACTGGGTGAAGTATCCGACGCGCTTGTACGAGGTGCCGCCGTGGCCGTGGCGGCGGTCGTCGGCCTGAGCGGCCGGGGACGCCTGGGAGGTGAGGGCTCCGGAGGAGGCGGGGGCCCGGCCGCCCGGGGCGGCCCCCGCGGCGGGCGCGAAGGCGGCCACCAGACCGAGGGAGACAGCGGCGATCGTCAGCCGGGCAAGGGGAGTTCGACGCATGAGGCTCGTTCCTGTGCGTGTGCCGGAAGGGAGCTGTGCTCACAGGAAAGTATTGGTCTGGACCAATGGGGTCAAGGGGTTCGGCGGATCCCGCGGCTATACCTGGGGCGAGAGCGTCCGTAAAGGCAAATCATCACTTCGAGTGAAACTCTGGCCCATGCTTGCGGGTGGACACCGACGGTTGTCACTCTGTAGCTGTCCGTCAACCTGAGGGGAGTGTCCAGTGACGTTCGGTGAGCAGCCCGCCTATCTCCGCGTGGCGAGCGATCTCCGGCAGAAGATCGCCAATGGCTCGCTCCCGCCGCACACCCGACTGCCCTCGCAGGCGCGCATCCGCGAGGAGTACGGCGTCTCGGACACGGTCGCGCTGGAGGCCCGCAAGGTGCTGATGGCCGAGGGTCTGGTGGAGGGCCGCTCCGGGTCGGGGACGTACGTGCGCGAGCGGCCGGTGCCGCGCCGCATCGCCCGGTCCGGATACCGCCCGCCGTCGGGCGCCAGCCCCTTCCGCCAGGAGCAGGCCGCCGAAGGGGCGCGCGGGACCTGGGAGTCCAGCAGCGAGCAGGAGCCGGCGAGCGCGGGCGTGGCCGCCCGGCTCGGCATCGAGCCGGGGGAGCGCGTGATGCGCACGCGGTACGTCTACCGCGACGGGGGGGAGCCGATGATGCTCTCCACCTCCTGGGAGCCGCTCGCGGTCACCGGCCGGACGCCCGTGATGCTTCCCGAAGAGGGTCCGCTGGGCGGCTGCGGGGTCGTCGAGCGCATGGCCGCGATCGACGTGGTCGTCGACAACGTGGTGGAGGAGGTCGGGGCGCGCCCCGGCCTGGCCGAGGAGCTTCTGGCGCTCGGCGGCGTGCCCGGCCATGTGGTGATGGTCGTCGAGCGGACGTACTACGCCTCGGGCCGGGCGGTCGAGACCGCCGACGTGGTCGTCCCGGCCGACCGCTACCGCATCGCCTACCACCTGCCGGTGCGCTGACCCCTCGGGGTCGCCCCCCGCTCCGGGGCTCCCTCGTGGTGGCCGTCTTCTCGCGGGGCGCTGCTTCGTGACGCCGGGTCGCGGGGCGGCTTGCGGGTGCCCCGCTCCTGGCCGCCGCCTGGAGCCGCTCCTCCCGTCGACGCGCCGTTGCGCGGACGCCGGGGCGCGGGGCGGCTCGTGGGTGGGGGGGGGGTGCCCCGCTCTGGGCTGCCGGCCGGGTCCGCTCCCTCCGCCGGGGTGCGGGGTGCTCTCCGCCGACGGACCGCCCGCCCGGTCGCGGACCGCCTGCCCGGTCGCGGACCGCCCGCCCGGTCACGGACCGCCCGCCCGGTCACGGGCTGGCCGCGACGGCGCTCCTCCCTGGGCGCCGTCCCCTCTCCGCGGCCTCGCACCTTTCCGACCCCTCGCATGAAATCCGGACATCGCCGACTGCCCCCTACGGTCCGCGCCGGTCCGTTCGCCGCGCTGCGTCCGGGCGACCGCCGCCCCTCCCTCTCCTCGGGAAAGCCGAGGCCGCGCGGCGTTCCCCTCGCCGGAGCCGCGCGCTCCGCCGCCGCGCCCCCGCGGTGCGCCCCGGCACGCCCTTTCGTCGGTTCCCGGCCGGATTCGTACCTCTTCGTGAAAACCCGTATCCGCTGTGTAAAGGTCAGGCGTAAGCTCAGGCATATGCGGATTGCGGTTTCCTGGAGATCCTTCGAGACATCCGTACCGGCGGAGGGAGAAGCCCGATGACCGACAGTGGCCCTGTCCTTCCCTGGCTGGTCATACGGCAGGACGACAACGGCAACCGCTACCGCGTCGGCCGGTACGCCACCCAGGACGAGGCCCGGAAGATCGCCGACAGCCTCGACGCCAGCGGGCACAAGCAGCTCTACTGGGTGGAGCGCATCGGCCAGCCCGCCCTCTGACCCGCCGGGATACGCTCCCGCCCATGACACAGCACAGCGCGGACCGCGTGATCGTCGTCGCCGGAGCCGTGTACGACCGGGGGCGCCTGCTGGCCGCGCGCCGCAGCGCCCCCGCCGAACTCGCCGGCCGCTGGGAACTGCCCGGCGGCAAGCTGGAGCCGGGGGAGAGCGCCGAGGAGGCCCTCGTCCGTGAGCTGCGGGAAGAACTCGGCGTGGAGACCGAGACCGGCGAGCGCATCCCGGGCGAATGGCCCCTGAAACCCGGCTACGTCCTCCAGGTGTGGACCGCCCGGCTGCTCTCCGGTGAGCCCCGCCCGCTGGAGGACCACGACGAACTGCGCTGGCTCGCACGGCACGAACTCGACTCCGTCGACTGGCTCGACCAGGACCGGCCCGCCGTCGCCGAGGCCGGGCTGCGGCTCCCGGCCGCCCCCGCGGACGGTGTGCGCGGCCAGGGCGTGGGTCGAAAGGAGCGCCGTCCGCCCGAAGCGCGGGGCAGGCGGGACTTTCGACACGCGCCCTAGGGGGCCGGGATGCCGACGGCCCGGGGGCGCACCCGGCTCAGGGGGCGGCTCTCACGGCGGGATCCCGCGCCGCCGCGCGACCTTCCGTACGCCGTTCGTGCCACCATGCGCCCCCGGGTACCATCCCGCGATAGCCCGCCCCGAATATCGGGTATGTGCTGATTAACCCCCTGAAATAGGACGTGGGCCTTCCTGCTGATGCTGGGTTGGGGAAGTGATCGGGCGTGATCGACACCGAAGGCGACTGCGCCGAGTGGAGCTTTCCGGCGGAGGCGAATGCCGTGCGCACCGCCCGCCACGCGGTGCGCGACACGCTCCGGGTCTGGCGGCTCGACCCGGTGATCGGTGACGTCACGGTCCTGCTGGTGAGCGAGCTGGTGACCAATTCCCTGCGCTATGCCTCCGGGCCGATCGGGGTGCGCCTGGTCTTGCTCCACGCCGACGGCGACGGCGCCGCCCACCACTCCGGGCTCCTCGTGGAAGTCTCCGATCCGCTTCCGGATCCGCCCACCGAACGTTCCGCCGGACCTGACGACGAGGGCGGCCGCGGTCTCCAGCTCGTGGCCTGTTCCGCTCGCCGCTGGGGGACCCGCAAGGGCAGGACGGGCAAGACAGTGTGGTTCGAGCTGGCTCTGCCTGGTTAGAAGACGGGTGGGACGACGATCAACGGGGGCTCGGCTCAAAATGAACGAGACCACCCTGTGATCGTGAACGTCGTGCCGTCGGGGGCCGTAGTGCTGAATACTGCGGGCATGGCCGGTCCGGTGCGGTGAGCTGGAGGGGACGGTCGCGTGAGCGAGATACCTGAGTCGGCGAGCGGCGTCGTGTGGCAGAGCAGCCCGCCCGGCTCGATCTATGACTACATCCGGGTCGCCTCCTTCTCGATAGGGCCCGACGGGCTCGTCGACCAGTGGAGCCGACGGGCCGTCGACCTCTTCGGCGTGCCCGCCCAGGAGGCGATGGGCAAGGACCCGGTCGAGGCATTCATGCCCGTCGGTCTGCGGGAACGCGGTCGGCGCCGGGTCGCCGAGGTCCTCGACGGCAAGGAGTGGACGGGCCTCGTCCCGTTCCGCATCCCGGGCCGGCAGCGCTCCGAGGGAATCGCCGAGATGTACGTCATGCCCAGCGAGACGTCCGCCGGTGAGCGGGCCGCGCTGTGCATCGTCGTCGATGTGCGGGCCCTGCGGCGCATCGAGACGGACCTCGCCGCCTCGCAGGCCATTTTCGGCCAATCGCCTTTCGGTTTCCTCCTGTTCGGCACCGACCTCACCGTGCAGCGCGCCAACCAGCGCTTCGCCACCGTCTTCGGGGGTTCGGCCGACGACCACCGGGGCCGTACCGTCCACGACTACCTCTCACGCCCCGAGGCCGAGCGGATGACCGCCGCCCTCCAACGCGTCCTGGAGACCGGCGAGTCCGTCACCGAGCTCCAGATCGTCGGCGCGGCCCCCGGGTCCACCGACCGGCGACACTGGGCCATCAACCTCTACCGCGTCCACAGCGGCACCGGCCGGCCCATCGGCGTCGCCGGGCTCGGCATCGACGTGACCCGTCGGCACAACGCCGCCCGCGAGGCCGCCAACGCCCGCCGCAACCTGGCCCTCCTCAACGAGGCCGGCGCCCGCATCGGCAACTCCCTGGACCTGGAGGCCACGGCCCGAGAGCTCCTCGACGTCGCCGTGCCCGGCTTCTGCGACCTCGCCTCCGTCGACCTCTACCAGGGGCTGCTGACCGGCGACGAGGCCCCGCCCGGACGGTGGGGGAGCTCCCACGACGTGGGCTACGGAGCGGGCAGCGCCGAACTGCGGCGGGTCGCCTTCGCCAGTGCCGTCTCCGACACCCCCACCCGGGCTCCGCTGGGGGCCCCCGGCGGCGGCTGTTGCGGCACCGACACCGTCGAGGTCGGTTCCGTCCACCGCTACCCCTTCAACTCGCCCTGCGCGGGCGCCCTGCGCACCGGACGCCTGCGGACCATGCCCGGCCAGGAGGGCGGCCTCGTCCAGTCCACCCTCGTCGTGCCGATGGTCGCGCACGACACCGTCGTCGGCCTCGTGCAGTTCTCCCGTACCAAGGGCAGCGAACCGTTCGGCGAGCGCGACCGGGCCCTCGCCGTCGAACTGGCCGCGCGCGCCGCGGTGTGCATCGACAACGCCCGCCTCTACCGCCGCGAACACGAGCGCGCCCTGATCCTCCAGCGCAGCCTGCTCCCGCCCGGCGACCCGGAGGCCGCGGGCCTCGACATCGCCTGCCGCTACCTCCCCGGCACCACCGCCACCGAGGTCGGCGGCGACTGGTTCGACGTCATCGAACTCCCCGGTCACCGCACCGCCCTGGTCATCGGCGACGTCATGGGCCGCGGTCTGCGCGCCGCCGTCGCCATGGGGGAACTGCGCACCGCCGTGCGCACTCTCGCCCAGCTCGACCTCGAACCCGCCGAGGTCCTCTCACACCTCGACGAGATCGCCCGCGGCCTGGGCGCCCCGGCCGGCGCCCAGCAGAGCGGCCGCGCCCACAAGGCCCGCGGACCCGAACTCTCCGAGGTCTACCTCGCGACCTGCGTCTACGCCGTCTACGACCCGGTCACCCGGCGCTGCACCTTCGCCAACGCCGGCCACCTGCCCCCGGTCCTCGTCGAGCCCGGCGAGCAGGCGCTCCTGCTGGACGTGCCCCCGGGCATGCCGCTCGGCGTCGGCGGCGAACCCTTCGAGGAGGTGGAGGTCGACATCCCGGAGGGCTCGCTGCTCGCCCTCTACACCGACGGGCTCGTCGAGTCCCGCGACCAGACCCTCGACGAGGGCCTCAAGGCCTTCCGCAGCGCGCTCGCCGACCCGGCGCGCCCGCTCGAAGACGTCTGCGACCACGTCCTGACCACGCTGGACACCTCGCACGGCGAGGACGACATCGCGCTCCTCATGGCGCGGATCCAGGGGCTTCCCACCGAGGCGGTCGGCGACTGGCGGCTGCCGAGGGAGCCCCGCTCGGTCGGCCGGGCCCGTGAACTGGCCCGCGCCCAGCTCACCGCATGGGACCTCGACGCCCTCGTCGACACCGTCGAGCTGCTCGTCAGCGAGCTGGTCACCAACGCCCTGCGGTACGGCGAGGGCGAGATCAGGCTGCGCCTGCTGCGCGACCGCACCCTGGTCTGCGAGGTCTGGGACGCCGGCCTGGTCCAGCCGAGGCGCCGCCGGGCCCGGGACACCGACGAAGGGGGCCGGGGGCTGCAGCTCGTCGGGCTGCTCAGCGCCGCCTGGGGCTCGCGCCGCACCCCCCGGGGCAAGACGGTGTGGTTCGAACTGCCCCTGCCGGACGGCGACAGAGCGGCCGAGCCGACGGTGGAGCAGCTCCTGAGCATGTTCTGACCGCCCCCCCCGGCGCCTCCCCCCCCCGCCGACGACGCGGCCTCGTGGCCCGCCAAGCCGGCGCCTCCGCCGCGGCGGCCGCCGCACCCGGGGACGGGCGCCCCGGCCGTGACCACCCCGCGCCTTCCGCCCGCGGCAGCCGACGAGGCGCTCGCGGCCCCGCGGACCGCGCGGCGCCGCGCGTGCGGGGGCACGTCAGCCCTTGAGCGCCGCGAGCCTGGCCTCGATCTCCGCGCTGTCGCCCAGCGCGTCGAGCTGCTCGAACTGCGCGTCCAGCGAGGAGGCGGCCAGCTCCTGCCTGCCCATCGCCTTCGCCTCCTCGCGGCGCACCTTGTCCTCGAAGCGGCTGAGTTCGCTCGTCGGATCCAGGACGTCGATGCTCTTCACCGCGTCCATCATCCGGTTCCGCGCCTGGGCGGACGTGGCCCGGGCCACCAGCTCGTCCCGCCTGGCCTTCAGCTCGCCGAGCTTGTTTCCCATCTGGTCCAGGCCGGCCTTGAGCTTCTCCACCACCTCGGTCTGCGAGGCGATCGTCGGCTCGGCCGTCCGCGCCTCCTTCTCCGCCTGCAGCTGGCGGCCCAGTGCCACCTTCGCCAGGTTGTCGAACCGGTCCGCGTCCGCCGTCCGCCCGTCGGCCCGCAGTCCGTCCGCCTTGCGGCTCGCGGCCAGCGCCTTCTCGCCCCACTCCTTCGCCGCGTCGACGTCCTCCTGGTGGTCCTGCTCCATCAGCCGCAGATTGCCGATGGTCGCCGCGACGGCCTCCTCCGCCTCCGCGATGTTGCTCGTGTAGTCGCGGATGAGCTGGTCGAGCATCTTCTGCGGGTCCTCGGCCTGGTCGAGGAGCGCGTTGATGTTGGCCTTCGCCAGCTGGGCGACACGGCCGAGGATCGTCTGCTTGGTCATCTTCCTTCTCCTTGCGCGATGAGGTCGACAGGTCAGAAACGGCCGCCGCCGCCCCGCCGGCCCCGGGTCCCCCCGCCGCCGAAGCTGCCGGGCCCGCCCCCGCTGCCCCCGCCGAAGCCCCCGCCCCCGAGCCCTCCGCCGAAACCCCCGCCGAACCCTCCGCCCCCGCGTCCGCCGCCGAACAGCCCGCCGAGGATGATCCCGCCGAGCACCGCGCCGCCGAGCCCGCCGCCGCCCGCCCCTCCCGGACCGGCGACACCGCCGCCCACCGCGCCGCCCAGGCCGTCCGGATTGCCGTACGTACGGACGTCCTGCTCGGCCGCGTCCTGGGCCCGTCGCGCCAGCTCGTCCGCCTGCCGGGCCTCCACCAGCGCGCCCTGCGGATCCTCGGCGGCGGCGAGCGCCTCCGCCTCCGCCAGCCGGCGCTGGGACTCGGCGAGGCGGGTCCGGGCCTCGCTGCCCACCGCCCCGCGGTGCGTCGTGATGTAGTCGGCGGCCGCGCCGATCGCCGAACGGGCCGTCAGCATCGCCTGGTCCAGGAGCGCCCGCGCGCGCCGCGACCCCGACTCCCGCTCCCGCGCGCCCTCCAGTGCCTCGTCGAGCGCTCCGTCGGCCTCCTCGACCCGGCGGAGCGCTTCGATCGGGTCGTAGCGGCCCGCCTCGACCACCCGCCGGACGTCGGCGACCACGGATTCCGCCCGGGCGATACGGCCCCGCAGATCAGCCGTGGAGACGCCCTCGGCCGTGCCCTGGAGCAGGCCCCGGGCGTCGGCGAGGTCGGCCTCCGTCTCGCTCAGCGCCGTGGGCAGCTTCCCGACCGCCTCTGCCAGCTCCCGCGCCCGCCGGTCCACCGCCTCGCTCAGCCGCGCCGCCTGGTCCACGGCGCTCTCCGCGGCCCTGATGTGCACGGCCGCGGGCCCGTTGTCACCCGCCTCGATCGCCTGCCGCGCCCGCTCCAGGTTGGCCGTCGCGAACCCCAGGCGGTCCTTGGCCTGCTCGACGCCGCTCGCGACGGGCGAGGCCGCCGACTCGGCGTACCGCCCGCGCATCGCGGTCAGCGCCGCCTCCGCCGTGACGGCCCGGCCGGTCTGTTCGCGGAACGCGGCCTCGACCGCAGCCAGGGCCTCGGGGGCACGGCGCTCCAGGTCCCGCAGCCGGTCGAAGTCCTCGGACTCCCCGTCGAGGCGGGCGTTCGCCTCGACGCACCGCCGGACGATCTCCTCCAGCAGGGAACGACGGGTCGCGTCGTCCTCCGGGAACGCGTCGTCGAGCTGCTGGCGCAACCGGAACGCCGCCGTCAGCTCCTGCCGTGCGAAGGCCACCGCCTCGGTGAAGGGAGCGACCGCCTCCTCGCCGAACTGGGCGGTCGCGAAGCCCAGTTCCTCCTGGCTCGTGCGCAGGGCGTCGTCGGTGGCGACCAGGGTCCGCCGCGCCTGGCCGTCCAGGTCGTGGAGGGACGGCGTGGCCGGCTCCTTCGCCCCGCCCGTACTCCCCGCCCAGCCCTGACCGTCCCATCCGGCCCCGCTCGCGCCGCGTCCGCCCGCCGGTGCCGTACGGGCCGCGGTGCGCCGTCGGCGCTTGGCGTACGCGTACACCGCGACGGCCCCCGCGCCGCCGACGAGGACGACCGGGAGGATCAGGTCCGCGGTCCAGCCGCTTCCCCCGGCCGCCCCTCCGGCGTCCGCGGCGCCGGGGGTGATCGCGGGCGTGGGCACCGGCTGTCCGGCGAGCACGGCGTCGAAGCCGTCCGCCGCGCCGATCGCCGCCCCCGCCCAGTCGTTCTGCCGCAGCGCGGGCTCGACGGCCGTCCGCGCCACGTCGTCGAGCTGAGCCTGCGTGAGACGGGAGTCCGGGTCGGCCGAGTAGCCGTACAGGCGGTCGTGCGTGGCGACCGCGAGCAGGACGTCGTCGACGCCCAGGCCGTTGCGGACCGCGGTGGCGTCGGCCCAGCTCTGGGCCGGGCGGCCGGAGAAGTCGCGTACGTAGACGACGAAGAGCTGAACGCGCCGGTCGTCGTAGAGCCGGTCGAGGGCCTGGGTCACCGCGCTCCGGCGGTCGCCCAGCGCGCCGACGGTGTCGGTGACCTGCCCCTCGCGGGACAGCACGACGGGGTCGTCGGCACGGGCGCCGGGAACGGCGGGCACGACCAGCCACCACGCCGCCACCAGCACCGCGAGAAGCGTTCGGGTGGCCATTCGCGTCACATGGGGAGGTTATGTCCCGATGTATTCACCCGCGACCGGGCGGAACCCCCTCCCCTGGTCAGGGCGTCACTGTCAGTGGCCGCCTCTACGGTGGTGATCAGAGGACAGCGATCTTGGGGGGCACGGGTGAGCGGACGCCTACGCGGCTGGTGGCGACGTGGACGGTGGGTCGTCCTCGGCCTCGTCCTGCTTCTGGTCCTCCCTCCGGCCGGCAGCGCGCTCGCACTGCGGCTGAACTACGCGGGAGACCTCGAGCCCGGGACGCAGACGCGGGGCAAGGACGCGATCTGGCTGGGACACGCCTGGGTGGACGGCCGGAAGAAGGACGCCGACCTCACGGCGTTCGCCGAGCGGATCAAGGGGACGGGGATACGCGACCTCTACGTCCACGCCGGCCCCCTGGAACACGACGGCACCCTCCCCGCCGACCGCTACCCCCGGGCGAAGTGGCTGATCGAGAACGCGCACCGGACGATGCCGGGCATCCGCGTCCAGGCGTGGCTGGGGGACATCCTCGCCACCGAGGGCCCCGAAGGGCTGCGTCTGGAGGACCCCGCGTCCCGGGCCGCCGTGGTCGGCTCGGCCCGGCAGATCCTGGACGCCGGCTTCGACGGCGTCCACTTCGACCTGGAGCCGCTGCTCTCGGACGACCGGAACTACCTCTCCCTCCTCGACGACCTCGGCGAGCTGACCCGGGCCCGCAAGGCCCCGCTCTCCGTCGCCGCCCACCAGATCGACCCGCTGCCCGCCCTGCACTCGGTGAACGGCGCCGTCAGCGGCAGCGAGAAGTGGTGGTCGCAGGAGTTCTTCGGCGAGGTCGCCCGCCGGGTCGACCAGATCGCCGTCATGTCGTACGACACCTGGATGCCCCTGGAGGGGATGTACGGCGGCTACGTCGCCCAGCAGACCAGCCTCGCCCTGGAGGTCACGCCCGAGACCACCGACCTGCTGATGGGCCTGCCGTTCTTCCACGAGGACGACCTCGGTCACCACGAGTCGGCGGAGACCGTCGAGGCCGCGGTCCGCGGCACCCGGCTGGGCCTGGGGCGCACGGACCGCGACCGCGCACGCTTCGGCGTCGCGCTCTACGTCGACTTCGCGGCCCGGGAGGGGGACTGGGCGGCATACCGCGAGGGCTGGCACTGATCCGCGTCCCGTCCGGGCCGTGATTGGGCCGCACGGGTGGGGTTGCGTCGCCGCGCCGCCGTGTCGCCGACACCGCCCGGGGTCCGTCCTCTTCAGTGGATGGCAATAGGTGTGATCATCGCCCAATGCCATAAAACCGGACGAAGGGGTACAAGTCATGTCCCAGGTCGGCGCCCCTCGCGGGAGGACATGCTCCAGGAGCCCCCGCTCGCGCACGCTCGGTTCCGTCGCCACCCTCACCAGTGCGATGCTCGCCGTCTCCGTGCTGGCGGGATGCAGCTCCGACGACGAGGCCGAGTCCCACCCGGTCGCCGCCCCGGACCACGCGCCCGCCGCCCGCGCCCTGATCGACGACGGCGGGACGCTGCGCTGGGCCGTGGACGCGATGCCGGCCACGCTCAACGCCTTCCAGGCGGACGCGGACGGATCGACCACGCGCATCACCGGAGCCGTCCTCCCCTCCCTCTACACCCTCGACGGGCGAGGCCGGCCGCAGCGCAACCCGGACTATCTGGAGTCGGCGCAGATCGTCGAGACGGAGCCGAAGCAGGTCGTCCTCTACAAACTCAACCAGCAGGCGGTCTGGAGCGACGGCCGCGAGATCGGCGCGCCCGACTTCGTCGCCCAGTGGCGCGCGCTGAGCGGCCGCGACACCGCCTACTGGACCGCCCGCAACGCCGGCTACGAGCGGATCGAGAAGATCGAGCGCGGCAAGAACGACCTGGAGGTACGGGTCACCTACGCCAAGCCGTACGCCGACTGGCAGTCCCTCTTCACCCCTCTCTACCCGAAGGAGGTGATGGGGTCTCCCGACAGCTTCAACGACGGCGCCCGGACCGCCCTGAAGGCGACCGCAGGACCGTTCCTGCTCGGGCCGCTCGACCGGGAGGCCGGCACCGTCACCCTCTCCCGCAACCCCCGCTGGTGGGGGCAGCCGGCCAAGCTCGACAAGCTGGTCCTGCGGGCGGTACCCCGCGCCGACCGGGTCACGGCGATGGCCGCGGGCAACCTCGACCTGGCCGAGATCGACCGGTCCGCCGCCGACCGCATCGCCCTGGCCCGCAAGGACGCCCGGGCCGGCCGCGGCGGCAGCCAGCCGCTCCTGCACGGGCCCGGCGCCGCTGTCACCCCGTCGGCGGCCCTGAAGTCCTGGGCGCTCGCGCACGGCTCCGACGAGGAGCAGGCGGCGACGGTCCAGGCGGCCCGGGAGAAGAACCAGCGGGCCATCGCCCGGTACGCGACGGAGCAGGGGGCCCTGAGCGCGTTCGAGGTGCGCAAGTCCCTGGAGCCCGTCTACACCCAGCTCTCGCTGAACGGAGAGTCGGGTCCGCTCGCCGACGAGCGGGTGCGGCGTGCGGTGGCCCGCGCGATCGACCGCCAGGAGCTGGCCGAATTCGTGCTCAAGCCGTTCGGGCTGCCGGCCCAGCCCCCCGGCAGCCATCTCGCCCTCGCCGGACAGGCGGCCTACAAGGACAGCAGCGACGCCCTGGGTGACCAGGACACCGCCGAGGCGCGGGCGCTCCTCGCCGACGCGGGCTGGGTGCCGGGCGGTGCGAGCAAGAAGCCCGCCGGGACCAAGGCCGGCAGCGAGGCGGAGAAGAAGGGGACGGCCCCCGCGAAGGCGGACACCGGGACGAAGCCGGCGGCCCCGAAGCCGGAGGAGAAGAACCCGGAGAGGAAGCGGGAGGAGGCGGCGGTCCCGGTCGAGGGCGCGCGTCCCGCGGCGGGCACGTCCGGGGCCGCGAAGCCCGGTGCCGACGTCGCCTCCGACGACGGCCTCTACATCGTCGGAGACGACAAGCCCGGCGGTACGGCGGCGACCCACGCGGACGGCAAGGCGGGTGCGCCCGCGCTCGCCGCCACGGGCCCCGGCAACGGCGTCGACGTCCTGGCCCCCGCCCCCGGCGCCGCCCTGCAGAACATGGCCCTGCTCCGCCAGGCCGCCTCCCTCGGCTCCCCCCGGCGCGACACCGGCGCCGGCCTCCCGCCCGAGGCCAGGGCCGGACAGTCCGACCGGGCCGCGACCACCGACAAGGGCGTCGCCGGCGCCTACGCCCCGCGCGGCACCGCGGCCCCGGCCGTGCCCGCGGCCGCCGTCCAGCCGCTCGGCAAGGACGGGAAGGCGCTCAGCCTCCGCTTCGTCCTCCCGTCCGGGCCGGGCTCGGAGACGCTCCGCGCGGTCGGCGACAAGATCGTCCAGATGCTCGACGTCGTGGGCATCCGCACCACGGTCACCAAGGTCTCCGACGACAGCTTCTTCAAGGACCACGTCGCCTCCGGCGAGTACGACCTGGCGCTCTACTCCTGGCCGGCGACGGCCTTCCCGGCCACCGACGCCCGGCCCATCTTCGCCAAGCCCGAGCCGGCCTCGGACGGCTCGCTCCTGGTCGAGCAGAACTACTCCCGCGTCGGCACCGACCGCATCGACCAGCTGTTCGACCAGGCGGTGGCCACGCTGAACGAGAAGGAGGCCAGGGAGCTGGTCCGCCAGGCGGACGCCCGGATCTGGGCCGCTGCCGGATCGATTCCTCTCTACCAGCGCCCCCAGCTCGTCGCGGCCAGGAACAACGTCGTGAACGCGGGCGCCTGGGGCTTCGCCACACCGCGCTACCAGGACATCGGGTTCAAGAAGCGCGAAACGACCAACGGCGCGGAGCGCACGACCGAGAAATAGAGGAAAGAGCAGGTCACAACCTCAGATGCAGCTCAAGTTCCTTGCCCGCCGGCGACCCCGGCGGGCAGGATCACCTGCGGCCCCTTGACCCGGCTGGATTGATCCGCACCTCCGCACCCCCAGTGCACCCACACCACCAGCGCCTCGGCACCACCGAGCCACGCATGGGCACCACCGAGCAGTGCAGAACGGCACCACCGAGGCAACCCGAAACCTCCAGTAGAACCTCTCGAATCCGGTCGGGGAAGCCCCTTGCGCGGCAGCCCCGTACCATAGGACGTAGCCGTGGCGCGTCCGCCCGGCGGGCGTAAGAGGAACTGACGCCGCATCCCACGATCCGAGAGAAGCGCAAGCACCCATGCCCACGCGCCACGACATCCGTAACGTCGCCATCGTCGCCCACGTCGACCATGGCAAGACGACCATCGTCGACGCCATGCTCAAGCAGGCCGGTGCCTTCGCCGCCCACCAGCACCTCGACGACCGCATGATGGACTCGAACGACCTGGAGCGTGAGAAGGGCATCACGATCCTCGCCAAGAACACGGCGGTGAAGTATCACCCCAAGGACGGCGGGGCCCCGATCACGATCAACATCATCGACACCCCCGGCCACGCCGACTTCGGTGGCGAGGTCGAGCGCGGCCTGTCGATGGTCGACGCGGTCGTCCTCCTCGTGGACGCCTCCGAGGGTCCGCTGCCGCAGACCCGCTTCGTGCTCCGCAAGGCCCTTCAGGCCCGGATGCCCGTCATCCTCTGCATCAACAAGACGGACCGCCCGGACTCCCGGATCGACGAGGTCGTCAACGAGACCTACGACCTGTTCCTCGACCTGGACGCGGACGAGGACCAGATCGAGTTCCCGATCGTCTACGCCTGCGGCCGTGACGGCATCGCGTCGCTGACCAAGCCGGAGGACGGCACGGTCCCGGCCGACTCCACCAACCTGGAGCCGTTCTTCTCCACCATCCTCGAGCACGTCCCGGCCCCGGTGTACGACGAGGAGGCGCCGCTCCAGGCGCACGTCACCAACCTGGACGCCGACAACTTCCTCGGCCGCATCGCGCTGCTCCGCGTCGAGCAGGGCGAGCTGCGCAAGGGCCAGACGGTCGCGTGGATCAAGCGGGACGGCACGATCTCCAGCGTCCGCATCACCGAGCTGATGATGACCGAGGCGCTCACCCGCAAGCCGGCCGAGGTCGCCGGCCCCGGTGACATCTGCGCCGTCGCCGGCATCCCCGACATCATGATCGGCGAGACCCTGGCCGACCCGGAGAACCCGATCGCGCTGCCGCTGATCACGGTCGACCAGCCGGCGATCTCCATGACCATCGGTACGAACACCTCGCCGCTCGTCGGCCGCGGTGGCACCGGCAAGGGCGCGGACGCCAAGTCCGCGGTGAAGGACCGCAAGGTCACCGCCCGCCAGGTGAAGGACCGTCTGGACCGTGAGCTGATCGGCAACGTCTCGCTCCGCGTCCTCGACACCGAGCGTCCGGACGCCTGGGAGGTCCAGGGCCGTGGTGAGCTGGCGCTCGCCATCCTGGTCGAGCAGATGCGCCGTGAGGGCTTCGAGCTGACCATCGGCAAGCCGCAGGTCGTCACCAAGCTCGTCGACGGCAAGGTCCACGAGCCGGTCGAGCGTCTGACGGTCGACGTCCCCGAGGAGCACATGGGCGCGGTCACGCAGCTCATGGGCGTCCGCAAGGGCCGCATGGACAACATGTCGAACCACGGCTCCGGCTGGGTACGCATGGAGTTCGTGGTCCCGTCCCGCGGCCTCATCGGCTTCCGTACGGAGTTCCTGACCAACACCCGCGGTACGGGTATCGCGCACTCGATCCACGAGGGCCACGAGCCGTGGTTCGGCACCCTGACGACCCGTAACAACGGCTCGCTCGTCGCCGACCGCGCGGGCGCCGTCACGGGCTTCGCGATGACCAACCTGCAGGAGCGCGGCGTGCTGTTCGTCGACCCCGGCACCGAGGTGTACGAGGGCATGATCGTCGGCGAGAACTCCCGCGCCGACGACATGGACGTCAACATCACCAAGGAGAAGAAGCTCACCAACATGCGCTCCTCCTCGGCGGACTCCTTCGAGGCCATCGTCCCGCCGCGCAAGCTGTCCCTGGAGCAGTCCCTGGAGTTCTGCCGCGACGACGAGTGCGTCGAGGTGACCCCGGAGGCCGTGCGCATCCGCAAGGTCGTCCTGGACCAGAAGGAGCGCGGCCGCAGCGCGTCGCGCGCCAAGCACAACTGAGACAGAAGCGCGTCTTCCGCTTATAACATGCCGGATGACGCCGTCTCACCAGAGGCCCGGGCCCCCGCAGACACTGTGGGGGCCCGGGCCTTTCGTCAACTCTTTTTCATGGGCGCCCTGTCCGGATATCGGCCGTCGCTCTCCGGAACGTGTGTTAAC
This sequence comes from Streptomyces sp. NPDC053755, assembly GCF_040677675.1. Lineage (NCBI taxonomy): Bacteria > Bacillati > Actinomycetota > Actinomycetes > Kitasatosporales > Streptomycetaceae > Streptomyces > Streptomyces sp. NPDC053755. Next base: position 203,690 of record NZ_JBFASK010000003.1, read on the forward strand.
GGTCCGTTTCGCGGGTGTCTGTCTGTGATCGCTTTGTCCGGATTTCGGTCTCATGGCCCGTGGTGATGTTGCCAAAACGAGACCGCTTAAGTGTGGTTTACAGCCCTGACGTACTTAATAGTTGGCTCCATTGAGCTCGGGTCAATGGGTCACGCACTGTGGGGAGTGCCGACTCACGAGCACACTCGGGGCACTTGAGTGCACAGCCGTCAGGGGTGTCGGCGAACTCGAAGTGCCCTTCTTGTAGTGACTAAGTGGACTCATGAGGAGGAACCCATGCGCGGTGCCAAGAGCGCCAAGTGGGTAGTGGGCGCGATCGTCGTCGCCCTGGCAGCAACCGCCTGTGGCGGGGGTAAGAGCGACGGTGGCAGCGACGCCAAGGGCGCTGTTGACCCGAACGGGATCTTCTCGATCGAGCTCGGTGAGCCGGAGAAGCCCCTCTACACCGGCGACACGATGGAGTCCAACGGCTCCGCGGTCATGGCCGGCCTGTTCTCGACCCTGGTCGACTACAAGGCCGACGGCTCGCTGGAGATGATCAACGCCGAGTCCGTCACCACGACCGACTCGAAGACGTGGACCGTCAAGCTCAAGCCGGGCTGGACGTTCCACGACGGCACCCCGGTGACCTCGAAGTCCTACGTGGACGCGTGGAACTGGAACGCCAACATCAACAACGCGCAGGGCCTGTCGTCCTGGTTCGCGGACATCAAGGGCTTCGAGAAGCTCCACCCGGAGGCGGAGGGCGCCAAGCCGTCCTCCGACAAGCTCGACGGTCTGAAGATCGTCGACGACAACACCTTCACGATCGAGCTCACGGGCGCGGTCCCGGCCTTCGGCCACAAGCTCGCCTACATCGTCTTCGCGCCGCTGCCGGAGTCCTTCTACAAGGACTCCAAGGCCGCGGGCCAGAAGCCGGTCGGCAACGGTCCCTACAAGTTCGAGTCCTGGGACCACAAGAAGCAGATCAAGATCGTCCGCTACGACGCCTACAAGGGTCCGAACAAGGCGAAGAACGGTGGTGTGATCTTCAAGAACTACACCACCCTCGAGGCCGCGTACGAGGACCTGAAGTCCGGCAACGTCGACGTCCTGCGCCAGATCGGCCCGAAGGACCTCCCGGTCTACCGTCAGGACCTCGGCGAGCGCGCCGTGGACCAGGCGTACTCCGCCATCCAGTCCATCGCGGTCGCCTTCTACTCCGACCAGTGGAAGAAGCCGAAGCCGGTCGACCCGAAGGTCATCCAGGGTCTGTCCATGGCGATCGACCGTGCCACCATCACCAAGACGGTGCTGCAGGGTACGCGTGAGCCGGCGACCGGCTGGGTCGCCAAGGGCGTCCTGGGCTTCCAGGAGAACGCCGCGGGCGACATCACCAAGTTCGACCCCGCCAAGGCCAAGGAGCTCATCAAGGCCGGCGGTGGCGTCCCGAACAACAAGATCTCCATCCAGTTCAACGCGGACGGCGGTCACAAGGAGTGGGTCGACGCGGTCTGCAACAGCATCACGCAGGCCACCGGCGTCCAGTGCGTCGGCGACGGCAAGCCGGACTTCCAGGCCGACCTGACCGCTCGTAAGAGCAAGCAGGTCAAGTCCCTGTACCGCTCCGGCTGGGTGCTCGACTACCCGGTGAACTCCAACTTCATCTCCGACCTGTTCCGCACGGGTGCGGCGGGCAACCAGGGTGACTTCTCCAACAAGGAGCTGGACGCCCGGATCAAGGCCGCCGACGGCGCCGCGACGCTGGACGAGTCGGTGAAGCTGCACCAGGCCATCGAGAAGGACCTGGTCAACTACATGCCGTCGATCCCGCTCTGGTACTACAAGGTCAACGCGGGCTACTCGGAGAAGGTCTCCGGCGTGGCGTACGGCCAGGACGGCGACCCGATCCTGACCGGCGTCGAGGTCAAGAAGTAATCACCCGAGCGTAGTCCGCACGCCGATGCGGGGCCGACCGTCCGTCGGCCCCGTACCGGTGCCTTACGCAGTGGCTGGGGGGCCCTTCCATGACATCCGCGTGCCCACTGGGGCGCGGGTGCCGCGGGAGGGCCCGTCCGGCTGCGGCTGTCACATCTCAACGGAGGCATGATGGGGCGCTATGTCGCACGACGACTGCTCCAGATGATCCCGGTCTTCTTCGGGACAACCCTGCTGATCTTCCTGATGGTCTACAGCCTGCCCGGCGACCCCGTGGCGGGTCTGTTCGGTGACAAGGGCGTGGATCCGGCGACCCTTGCCAAGATCAGACACGATCTGGGCCTTGATCAGCCCATTCTGGTCCAGTACGGCAACTACATGTGGGACATCATCTGGAACCAGGACTTCGGTACCCAGATCCGCAACGGACGACCGGTCACGGAAGTTCTCGGCGACGCGTTCCCCGTCACCCTGCAACTGGCGGCTCTGGCCTTCGCCTTCGAGCTGACCTTCGGCATCGCGCTCGGCGTCATCGCCGGCCTGAAGGCCGGCCGTCTGGCCGACAACGCGGTCCTGATCCTCACCCTGCTGATCATCTCGATCCCGGTCTTCGTCCTCGGCTTCATCATCAAGATGGTGTTCGCGTTCGAGCTGGGCTGGATGGAGCCGAACGTCAGCAACGACCAGAAGTGGTCCGAGCTGATCGCACCCGCCATCGTGCTCGGCGGTCTCTCCCTCGCCTACGTCGCCCGGCTCACCCGGACCTCCATGGCGGAGAACCTGCGCGCCGACTACATGCGTACGGCCGTCGCCAAGGGCCTGCCGAAGCGCCGGGTCATCGGTGTCCACCTCATGCGCAACTCGATGATCCCCGTCGTCACCTTCCTGGGCACCGACATCGGCGCCCTCATGGGCGGCGCGGTCGTCACCGAGGGCATCTTCAACGTCAAGGGCGTCGGCGGTCTCATCTACGAGTCGATCACTCGGCGCGAGGGCTCCACCCTGGTGGGCCTCGTCACCATCCTGGTGATCGTCTACCTCGCCACCAGCCTCCTCATCGACCTGCTGTACGCGGTCCTGGACCCGAGGATCCGTTATGCCTGACGTGACCAAGACCGTCGCCGCCGTCGAGGACGCCATCGCGCCCCCCTCCGCGGCGGAGCCGGCCCCGAAGCCGAAGGCGGACAAGGCGCGCTCCCTCTGGGGCGACGCCTGGGCGGACCTGCGCCGCAACCCGTACTTCATCGTGTCGTCGGTGCTGATCTTCTTCCTGTTGCTGATCGCCGGATTCCCGACCCTGTTCACCGGCGCCTCGCCCACCGCGGGCGACCTCGTGAACCACTACGTCGGCAAGCCGGAGCTGAGCAAGATCGGCTCCGAGGGCTGGTTCGGCTACGACATCCAGGGCCGCTCCGTCTACGCCCGCCTGATCTACGGCACCCGCGCCTCGGTCATCGTCGGCATAGCCGTCACGCTGATCGTCACCATCATCGGCAGCGTCACGGGCATGATCGCCGGATACTTCGGCGGCATCACGGACGCGATCCTGTCCCGGGTCACCGACATCTTCTTCGGCATCCCGTTCCTGCTCGGCGCCATGGTCGTCCTGCAGTCCTTCACCGAGCGCACGATCTGGGTGGTCGTCTTCGCCCTGGCGTTCCTCGGCTGGACCCAGATCACCCGCGTCATGCGCGGCGCCGTGATCACGGTCAAGCAGGCGGACTACGTCCACGCAGCCAAGGCGCTCGGCGCCGGCACCGGCCGCATCCTGTTCCGGCACATCCTGCCGAACGCGATGGCCCCGGTGATCGTCGTCGCGACCATCGCGCTCGGCGGCTACATCTCTGCCGAGGCGACCCTGTCGTACCTCGGTCTCGGACTGTCCTCGCCCATCGTTTCGTGGGGTGTCGACATCTCCGCCGGTGTCCAGCAGATCCGTACGGCGCAGCACATCCTGCTGTGGCCCTCGATCATGCTGAGCATCACCGTTCTGGCGTTCATCATGCTCGGCGAAGCCGTCCGCAACGCCCTCGACCCCAAGCTGCGCTGAGGAGGGCGTAAAACGTGACGACCATCGACAAGACGGCGACCGTTCCGGCGCCGCGAGACGGCGACGACCACAACGGGCCCCTGCTCGAAGTCCGCGACCTGCACGTGGAGTTCCACACCCGAGACGGTGTGGCCAAGGCGGTCAACGGTGTCAACTACTCCGTGGACGCGGGCGAGACGCTCGCCGTGCTCGGCGAGTCCGGCTCCGGCAAGTCCGTCACCGCGCAGGCCATCATGGGCATCCTCGACATGCCGCCCGGCAAGATCCCGCAGGGCGAGATCCTGTTCCGCGGCGAGGACATGCTGAAGATGTCCTACGAGGAGCGCCGGCGGATCCGCGGCCGGAAGATCGCCATGATCTTCCAGGACGCGCTGTCCTCCCTCAACCCGGTCCTCAACGTCGGCTACCAGCTCGGCGAGATGTTCCGGGTGCACCACGGGCTCTCCAAGAAGGAGGCCAAGGCCAAGGCCGTCGAGCTGATGGACCGGGTCAAGATCCCCGCCGCCGCGGCGCGGGTGAACGACTACCCCCACCAGTTCTCCGGCGGTATGCGCCAGCGCATCATGATCGCGATGGCGCTCGCCCTGGAGCCCGACCTGATCATCGCGGACGAGCCCACCACGGCGCTCGACGTGACCGTCCAGGCCCAGGTCATGGACCTCCTCGCGGAGCTCCAGCGGGAATACAACATGGGCCTGATCCTGATCACCCACGACCTCGGCGTCGTCGCCGACGTCGCGGACAAGATCGCGGTCATGTACGCGGGCCGGATCGTCGAGACCGCCCCGGTCCACGAGCTGTACAAGCGCCCCGCCCACCCGTACACCCGGGGCCTGCTCGACTCGATCCCGCGCCTGGACCAGAAGGGCCAGGAGCTCTACGCGATCAAGGGCCTGCCGCCCAACCTGCTCCGCGTGCCCACCGGCTGCGCCTTCAACCCGCGCTGCCCCAAGGCCGACGACATCTGCCGCACCGAGATCCCGGCCCTCGCGCCGGTCTCCGAGCGGGACGGCACGGAGCTGCCCGGCCGCGGCAGCGCCTGCCACTTCTGGAAGGAGACGATCCATGGCTGAGCTCGGCAGGAAGGACGAAGCCGTGGACGCGACCCCGAACGTCACGGACGTGGAGACGGTCGACGCGACCACCGAGGCGGAGGCCGTAGCCGCCATCGAGGCACCGGTCGAGCGCGGGGAGCCGATCCTCCAGGTGCGCAACCTGGTCAAGCACTTCCCGCTGACCCAGGGCATCCTCTTCAAGAAGCAGGTCGGCGCGGTCAAGGCCGTGGACGGGGTCTCCTTCGACCTCTACCAGGGCGAGACCCTCGGCATCGTCGGCGAGTCCGGCTGTGGCAAGTCCACCGTCGCCAAGCTGCTGATGAACCTCGAGCGGGCCACCGCGGGCGAGGTCTTCTACAAGGGCCAGGACATCACCCGGCTGTCCGGCCGCGCGCTGAAGGCCGTGCGCCGGAACATCCAGATGGTGTTCCAGGACCCGTACACCTCGCTCAACCCGCGTATGACCGTGGGTGACATCATCGGCGAGCCCTTCGACATCCACCCCGAGGTGGCCCCGAAGGGCGACCGGCGCCGCAAGGTGCAGGAGCTGCTCGATGTGGTCGGTCTGAACCCCGAGTACATCAACCGCTACCCGCACCAGTTCTCCGGCGGCCAGCGCCAGCGCATCGGCATCGCCCGCGGCCTCGCGCTCAACCCGGAGATCATCATCTGCGACGAGCCGGTCTCGGCCCTGGACGTCTCCGTCCAGGCGCAGGTCATCAACCTGATGGAGAAGCTGCAGGACGAGTTCAACCTGTCCTACGTCTTCATCGCGCACGACCTGTCGATCGTCCGGCACATCTCCGACCGGGTCGGCGTGATGTACCTCGGCAAGATGGCCGAGATCGGTACCGACACGCAGATCTACGACCACCCGACGCACCCCTACACCCAGGCGCTGCTGTCGGCGGTCCCCGTGCCGGACCCGGAGGCCCGCGCCCACCGCGAGCGGATCATCCTCACCGGTGACGTCCCCTCGCCGGCCAACCCGCCGTCGGGCTGCCGCTTCCGCACCCGCTGCTGGAAGGCGGAGGAGAAGTGCTCCGTCGAGGTGCCGCTCCTCGCGGTCCCCGAGCGCTTCCAGGGCCAGGACACCCCGGCGGCGCACGAGTCCGCGTGCCACTTCGCCGAGGAGAAGGCCATCCTGGTCAGCTGACCAGGGCGGCCTGAGCCGATCAGGTGACAGCGAGCCCCCGGTGCCCTCCACGGCGCCGGGGGCTCGCCGTGTTCGTACGGACGCGATAGACGTGCATAGGGGCGTGAATGGGGTGATATTGGGGCCTACGTGAGACCCAGGACACTCAGGAGGCACCTCATGCGCGGAGCCACGCACGCCAAGTGGGCCGCACTGGCCGCGGCCGTCGCCCTCGCGGCGACGGCCTGCGGCGGCGGAAGCGACAGCGGCGGCAGTGGCGCCGACGGGACCGTGAGCTCCTCGTGGGGAGACCCGCAGAACCCGCTCGAACCCGCCAACACCAACGAGGTGCAGGGCGGCAAGGTCCTCAACATGATCTTCCGCGGGCTCAAGAAGTACGACCCGAAGACCGGCGAGGCCCAGGACATGCTCGCCCAGAAGATCGAGACGACCGACTCCACCAACTTCACCATCACGGTCAAGGACGGCTGGACCTTCTCCAACGGCGAGAAGGTCACCGCCAAGTCCTTCGTCGACGCCTGGAACTACGGCGCCCACCTGAAGAACAACCAGAAGAACGCCTACTTCTTCGGCTACATCGAGGGCTACGGGCAGGTCCACCCCGAGAAGGGGCAGCCGACCGCCGAGACCATGTCCGGCCTGAAGGTCGTGAACGGCCAGACGTTCACGGTGAAGCTCACCCAGAAGTTCTCCACCTTCCCCGAGACCCTCGGCTACGCCGCCTTCGCCCCGCTGCCCCAGGCGTTCTACACCGACCACGACGCCTGGCTCGCCAAGCCCGTCGGCAACGGCCCGTACACCGTCGACTCCTACGCCAAGGGCTCGCAGATGGCCCTCAAGCGGTGGGACGCCTACCCCGGCCCCGACAAGGCGCAGAACGGCGGCGTGACCCTCAAGGTCTACACCGACAACAACACCGCCTACACCGACCTGACGGCCGGGAACCTCGACCTCGTCGACGACGTGCCCGCCTCCCAGCTCAAGAACGTCCAGGCCGACCTGGGCGACCGCTACATCAACGTCCCCGCCGGCATCATCCAGACCCTGTCCATCCCGTTCTACGACCCCGCCTGGAACAAGCCCGGCCAGGAGAAGCTCCGCCAGGGCATCTCCCGGGCCATCAACCGGCAGCAGATCACCGACACCATCTTCCAGAAGACCCGCACCCCGGCCGTCGACTGGACCTCCCCGGTCCTCGGCGAGGACGGCGGCTTCAAGAACATCTGCGGCGAGTACTGCCTCTACGACGCGGCCGCCGCCAAGCAGCTCGTCACCGAGGGCGGCGGCATCCCCGGCGGCACGATGAAGATCTCGTACAACGCCGACACCGGCTCCCACAAGGAGTGGGTGGACGCCGTCTGCAACTCCATCAACAACGCGCTGGGCAACAACAGGGCCTGCGTCGGCAACCCCGTCGGCACCTTCGCCGACTACCGCAACCAGGTCACCACCCAGAAGCTCAAGGGCCCCTTCCGCGCGGGCTGGCAGATGGACTACCCGCTCATCCAGAACTTCCTTCAGCCGATGTACTACACCAACGCCTCCTCCAACGACGGCAAGTACACGAGCCCGGAGTTCGACAAGCTCGTCGACCAGGCCAACGCCGAGACCGACACCGCGAAGGCCGTCCAGCTGTTCCAGCAGGCCGAGGAGGTCCTCCGCGACGACATGGGCGCGATCCCGCTCTGGTACCAGAACGGCAGCGCCGGCTACTCGGAGCGGATCTCCAACGTCGCGCTCGACCCGTTCAGCGTGCCCGTCTACAACGAGATCAAGGTCAACTGACGCAAGGGCAGCGGCATACGGCCCGGCGTCTCACCCCCCGCCGGGCCGTACGCCTTCCCCCCACCCCCCGGAGCCCCCCATGGGTCGTTATGTGATCCGGCGTCTGCTGCAGATGATCCCGGTCTTCTTCGGCGCCACCCTGCTGATCTTCCTGATGGTCAACGTGATGGGCGACCCCATCGCCGGCCTCTGCGGCGACCGCGCCTGCGACCCGGCCACCGCCGCCCAGCTGCGGGCGGAGTTCGGCCTCGACAAGCCGGTCGTCCAGCAATACCTGACCTACATGGGCAACGTCTTCACCGGCGACTTCGGCACCGCCTTCAACGGCCAGCCGGTCACCGAGCTGATGGCCAACGCCTTCCCGATCACCATCCGCCTCACCCTCGTCGCCATCGTCTTCGAGATCCTCATCGGCATCACCCTCGGAGTCCTCACTGGCCTGCGCCGCGGCCGCCCCGTCGACACCGGCGTGCTGCTGCTGACCCTCGTCGTCATCTCCGTGCCGACCTTCGTCACCGGCCTCCTCCTCCAGCTCCTCCTCGGCGTCAAATGGGGCTGGATCAAGCCGGCCGTCTCCCCCGAGGCCCCCCTCGGCGAACTCATCGTCCCCGGCCTCGTCCTCGCCTCCGTCTCGCTCGCCTACGTCACCCGGCTCACCCGGACCTCCATCGCCGAGAACAAGCGCGCCGACTACGTCCGCACCGCCGTCGCCAAGGGCCTGCCACGCCGCCGGGTCGTCACCCGCCACCTGCTGCGCAACTCGCTCATCCCCGTGGTCACCTTCATCGGCACCGACATCGGCGCCCTCATGGGCGGAGCCATCGTCACCGAACGGATCTTCAACATCCACGGCGTCGGCTACCAGCTCTACCAGGGCATCGTCCGCCAGAACACCCAGACCGTCGTCGGCTTCGTGACCGTCCTCGTCCTCGTGTTCCTGCTGGCCAACCTGCTCGTCGACCTCCTGTACGCCGTCCTTGACCCGAGGATCCGCTATGCCTGAGTCATCCGAGCAACCCGAGCCGAACGAGCCGTACGACCACGGCCGCGCGATCGCCCACACCGGCGCCGGCGGCGGGACGGACCTCGCCATGGACGAGGGCGAGACCCTGGAACGCGGCCCCTCGGCCGCCACCGAGGGGCGGGCACCGAAAGACCCCCAGGGCAGACCGCGCTCCCTGTGGTCCGACGCCTGGCTCGACCTGCGCCGCAACCCCGTCTTCATCGTCTCCGCCCTGGTGATCCTCTTCCTCGTCGTCATCTCCATCTGGCCGTCCCTCATCACCTCGGGCGACCCCCTCGACTGCGATCTGGCCAAAGCCCAGGAAGGCTCGCAGCCCGGACACCCCTTCGGCTTCAACGGCCAGGGCTGCGACGTCTACACCCGCACCGTCTACGGAGCCCGGACCTCCGTCAGCGTCGGCGTCCTCGCCACCCTCGGCGTCGCCCTGCTCGGCTCCGTCCTCGGCGGCCTGGCCGGCTTCTTCGGCGGATTCTGGGACGGGATCCTCTCCCGGCTCACCGACGTCTTCTTCGCCATCCCCGTCGTCCTCGGCGGCCTCGTCCTGCTGTCCGTCGTCACCAGCAACACCGTCTGGCCCGTCATCGGCTTCATGATCCTCCTCGGCTGGCCCCAGCTCTCCCGGATCGCCCGGGGCTCCGTGATCACCTCCAAGCAGAACGACTACGTGCACGCGGCCCGCGCCCTCGGCGCCTCCAACTCCCGCATGCTGCTCCGCCACATCGCGCCCAACGCCCTCGCGCCCGTCATCGTCGTCGCGACCATCGCGCTGGGCACGTACATCTCCCTGGAGGCGACCCTGTCCTTCCTCGGCGTCGGCCTCAAACCGCCGACCGTCTCCTGGGGCATCGACATCTCCTCCGCCTCCCAGTACATCCGCAACGCCCCGCACATGCTGCTCTGGCCGGCGGGGGCGCTGGCCATCACCGTGCTGGCGTTCATCATGCTCGGCGACGCGGTGCGCGACGCCCTCGACCCCAAGCTGAGGTAGGCGCCCATGCTGCTCGAAGTCCGCGACCTGCACGTGGAGTTCCACACCCGGGACGGGGTGGCCAAGGCGGTCAACGGCGTCGACTACTCCGTGGACGCGGGCGAGACGCTCGCCGTGCTCGGCGAGTCGGGCTCCGGCAAATCCGTCACCGCGCAGGCCGTCATGGGAATCCTCGACGTCCCGCCGGGAAAGATCACCAGCGGCGAGATCCTCTTCCAGGGCCAGGACCTGCTCACGCTCAAGGAGGAGGAGCGGCGCAAGGTCCGCGGAGCCAAGATGGCCATGATCTTCCAGGACGCGCTCTCCTCCCTCAACCCCGTGATCAGCGTCGGCGACCAGCTGGGGGAGATGTTCCAGGTCCACCGGGGCATGTCGCGAAAGGACTCCCGCGCCAAGGCCGTCGAACTGATGGACCGGGTCCGCATCCCGGCCGCGAAGGAGCGGGTCGGCCAGTACCCGCACCAGTTCTCCGGCGGCATGCGCCAGCGCATCATGATCGCGATGGCGCTCGCCCTCGAACCCGAACTCATCATCGCCGACGAGCCCACCACCGCCCTCGACGTCACCGTCCAGGCCCAGGTCATGGACCTCCTCGCCGAGCTTCAGCGCGAACTCCACATGGGCCTCATCCTCATCACCCACGACCTCGGGGTCGTCGCCGACGTCGCCGACAAGATCGCCGTCATGTACGCCGGCCGGATCGTCGAGCACGCCCCCGTCCACGAGATCTACAAGGCACCCGCCCACCCCTACACCAAAGGGCTGCTCGAATCGATTCCACGCCTGGACCAGAAGGGCTCGGAACTCTTCGCCATCAAGGGCCTGCCGCCCAACCTCCTCGCCATCCCGCCCGGCTGCGCCTTCAACCCGCGCTGCCCCCTGGCCCGCGACCGGTGCCGCACCGACGTGCCACCGCTCTACGCCGTGACCGAGTCCCCGGTACCGCGCACGAGCGCCTGCCACTACTGGAAGGAATGCCTCCATGGCTGAGGTGCGGGACGAGGCGATCCTCCAGGTCCGGGACCTGCACAAGCACTACCCGCTGACCCGGGGCATCGTCATCAAGAAGCAGGTCGGCGCCGTCAAGGCCGTCGACGGGGTCTCCTTCGACCTCAAGGCGGGCGAGACCCTCGGCATCGTCGGCGAGTCCGGCTGCGGCAAGTCCACCGTGGCCAAGATGCTCGTCAACCTCGAACGCCCGACGTCCGGATCCATCGCCTACAAGGGCGAGGACATCACCACCATGTCCGCCAAGGCCCTGCGCGCCGTCCGCCGCAACATCCAGATGGTCTTCCAGGACCCGTACACCTCGCTCAACCCCCGCATGACCGTCGGCGACATCATCGGGGAGCCGTACGAGATCCACCCCGAGGTCGCCCCCAAGGGCTCGCGGCGCAAGAAGGTCCAGGACCTCCTCGACGTCGTGGGCCTCAACCCGGAGTACATCAACCGCTATCCCCACCAGTTCTCCGGCGGCCAGCGTCAGCGCATCGGCATCGCCCGCGGCCTCGCGCTCCAGCCCGAGATCATCGTCGCCGACGAGCCCGTCTCGGCCCTCGACGTCTCCGTCCAGGCCCAGGTCGTCAACCTCCTGGACCGGCTCCAGGCCGAGTTCTCCCTGTCCTACGTCTTCATCGCCCACGACCTGTCCATCGTGCGCCACATCTCCGACCGCGTCGGCGTCATGTACCTCGGCCGGATCGTCGAGATCGGCACCGACACCGAGATCTACGACCACCCCACCCACCCCTACACCCAGGCGCTCCTCTCCGCCGTCCCCGTCCCCGACCCCGAGGCCCGCGCCCACCGCGAACGCATCATCCTCACCGGCGACGTACCCTCCCCGGCCAACATCCCGTCCGGCTGCCGCTTCCGCACCCGCTGCTGGAAGGCACAGGAACGCTGCGCCCTCGAAGTCCCGGCGCTGGCGGTACCGGCGGTCTTCCGCCTGACCGACTCCCCGGCCGCGCACGACTCGGCCTGCCACTTCGCGGAGGAGAAGCACGTGGTGCCGACGGAGGACGACCGGGAGTAGACGAGACGACGTCAGCATCCTTAACACGGCGGCAACTTCAGCGACCCCGCTCCGATATACGGACACGGCACCCTCGACAGCGTACGGCCGTGCGGGTGCCGTAGGCCGCCCCGGACGCACACGCGCCCGGGGCGGCCTTCTCCTTCTTTGTCGGGCTCGGTTCGCCTCCGGGCGCCTCATGCGCGTGTCGACAGTCGATCGTGCTCGGCCGCTCGTTCCTCGCGGCCTGTGCGCGTTCTCCCTTTCGACACCCGCGCGCCCTTCGGCTCACTCGCCCGTCGTGCGGGTCTGGCCGGTATCTGCGCTCTTCGGCTCACCCGTCCGAGCTGCCCGTCCGGCATATGCGAAACCGCTTGTCTCGGCGCGTCGCCACTGTGAGTATCGGCTTCGTGACAGTGACTCGCGCAGCACGTCTCACCGGAGCCGCACTCTCCGTCGCACTCGCGCTCACGGCCGTCGGCTGGATCCTCAGGGACCTCGCCGTCCTCACCGGCCCGCCCGCCGACCTCCTCCGGTACTGGGCCGGCGACCACCGCCTGCCGCGGGAACGGCTTGCCACCTCCGGGCTCGATCCGGTGCTGGCCGTCGTCTACGCCGTCACCGCCCTCACCGCCGTGCGCTCCCCGGGTGCGGCCGGCGCCTTCGCGGTCACCGGAGGGGTCACCGTCGCCGTGCGGATGCCCGGCCTGTGGGCCACCGGCTCCGGTAACGGCGCCCTGATCACCACCCTCGTCGCCCTCGGGCTCGCCGCCGCCCTCCTCGTCACCGCCGCCGTCGGCCGCCGGCCCGCCGACACCCCCTCGGAGCCGCTCCCCGCACGCCCCCGCCCCGGCCCCGCCGCCGCCTCGGGCGTCCTGCTGCTGCTCGCCGGCCTGTTCGGGGCCGCCTGGGAGGTCCACCTGGCCGTCGACCTGCCCGCCGAGCTCACCTTCGACCGGTTCACCGGCGGCCGCTCCGCCCTCGCACCCCTGCTCGCGCCCCCACCGGGCTGGCTCGCCACCGTCCTCGCCCTGCTCGCGCTCATCGCGGCGGGCGGCGCCCTCGCCAGGTCGGCCGCCTCCCGCCCGCTGGGACTCGCCGCGGCCGCCCTGCTCTGCGGGACGGCCCTCATGGGCCTCGCCCCGGCGCTCCGAGCCGACTTCCACCGCCAGGTGTCCGCCCTCGCCCCGGCCGAGCGACTCACGCACGTCACCTCGCTGTTCGACCTCCTCGCCGGGGCCGCCGTCCTCGTCCTCCTGGCCTCCCGGGGCGAAGCCGCCGCCACTCCACCACCCCTGCCGGCACTTCCCCCCGCCCCGCCGTCCCCCCGTCCGCCGGGCTGGTGACGCCCGGTCGCCGTCACGCGTCCCGCGCGTCCTCGCGGAGGTTCAGCGACCGCTTCAGGAAGTCGACCTGGAGCAACAGCAGGTTCTCCGCCACCTGCTCCTGCGGCGTCATGTGGGTCACGCCCGTCAGCGGCAGCACCTCATGGGGCCGCCCCGCCGCGAGCAGCGCCGAGGACAGCCGCAAACTGTGGGCCACCACCACGTTGTCGTCCGCGAGACCGTGGACGATCATCAGGGGCCGGGCCGGGCTCTCCGGCACCGACAGACCGTCGTCGGTGAGCAGCGAGTTCGCCGCGTACACCTCAGGAGCGTCCTGCGGCAGCCCCAGGTACCGCTCCGTGTAGTGGGTGTCGTACAGCCGCCAGTCCGTCACCGGGGCCCCCGCGATCCCCGCGTGGAACACGTCCGGCCGGCGCAGCACCCCCATCGCGGCGAGGTAGCCGCCGTACGACCAGCCCCGGATCGCCACCCGCCCGAGATCCAGCGGCTCCTCCTCCGCGAGGGCCCGCAGCGCCTCGACCTGGTCGTCCAAGGTCGCCGTCAGGTCGTTCCTGATCGCCTTCTCCCAGGCGGGGGAGCGGCCCGGCGTCCCGCGCCCGTCGGCCACGACCACCGCGAACCCCTGGTCGGCGAACCACTGCGACGTCAGGTGCGGTTGGTGCGCGGCCACCGCGCGCTGGGCGTGAGGCCCGCCGTACGGATCCATGAGCACGGGGAGTAGTCCGTCACCTTCCCGGTAGTGCTCGGGGAGCAGGACGGCGCACGGAATCCGCCGTGCGCCCCCCGTCGTGAGGCGGACCCGGGCGGAGAGCACGGGCGTCTCGGCGTACGAGGCGACCACCGCCACCTGTTCACCGTCCCGCAGCACCCGCGTCACGATCCCGGGGGCGTCCGGCCGGGCCGACGCCAGCACCGTCACCGCCCCGCAGCGCACCGCCGAATGCACCCCCGCGCCCCGCGAGACCCGCTCCGCACCCCGCTCGCCCACCCGGTACACGTGGATCTCGCCGATCTCCGGAGCCGCCGTCTCCCCGGCCGACGCGGACACCAGGACGTCGTCGTCGCCGACGTCCAGGACCGCCCTGACGTGCAGGTCCGCGCCGGTCAGGACCCGGTCGCCGACGACGAGCACCCGCGCCCCGTCCGGGCCCGCCCGGTCCTCCACGCGGACGAGCCGCCCGTCCGGCGACCAGGCCGGCACTCCCGGCAGCAGCTCCAGCCAGTCCGGGTCCTCGTCCACCCGCACCGTCCGCGTCGCCCCGGTCTCCGGGTCCACCGCCAGATGGGCCTGGGTGCGCTGGTCACGCGCCTGGACGAGCAGCAGCGGCGGGCCGTCCGCCGACCAGTGCACCCGGGCCAGGTACGGGAACCGCTCGCGGTCCCACCCCACCTCCGTCCGCTCTCCGCCGAGGTCCACCACGTACAGCCGGACCTCCGCGTTCGGCGTGCCCGCCGCCGGATACCCCACCGCCTGCGGCTCCCGGTCCGGATGGGCCGGGTCCGCGATCCACCACCGCCGCACCTCCCGGTCGTCCACGCGCGCCACCAGCAGCCGGTCCGAGTCCGGTGACCACCAGAACCCGCGGCCGCGTCCCATCTCCTCCGCCGCGATGAACTCGGCCAGACCGTACGTCTCGTGCGCGCCCTCCGGCTCGGCGAGCGCCCGGTCCCCCTGCCCGTCCGCGCCCGTCACCCGCAGCGCGCCCCGCGCCACGTACGCGACGAGCCGCCCGTCCGGTGAGGGACGGGGATCGAGCACAGGCCCGGGCACCGGCAGCTCGCGGGCCGTCCCCGCCCGCAGCTCCGCCGCGAACAGCCGCCCCGACAGGGGGAAGGCGGCCAACTCCACGGCCGCGTCCACCGCGTACGAGACGATCCCGCCCGAACCCTCGCGGCTGCGCTCCCGCCGCGCCCGCTCCTCGGCCGGCAACTCCTCGGACCGGCCCGCCAGAAGCGTCTGCGGGTCGGCCGCGATCCGCTCCCGCGGCCCGCCCGCCGTCCCGTCGAGATCCAGGACCCACAGCGCGTGCGCGCGGTCGGTGCCACTCGCGGAGCGCACGAACACCACCCGTTCACCGTCCGGGGAGACCGTGAAGGCACGCGGAACACCCAGGGAGAACCGCTGAGTCCGGGCGTACTGACGAGGAAACGAGAGCGGGTACGACTGCTGCCGCGGCGAGGTCATGCGACCGAACCTAGCGCTGTGCGCCCCCCTGTGCCTCCGTACACCATGGATACGAAGCCACACATAGTTATGATCCGTAGCGCTAGGTGGGTAAGGGATACCTGGCACATGCTCGCTGACCTGACCGTCCGAATATCCGACCGAAGAAGTGTGGAGGTGAACCGCCGTGGCACTCTCGATTTCGGCGGTGGTGCTGCTGGCGATCGTCGTCTTCCTGCTGATCCGGAAATCCGGGCTCAAGGCTGGACATGCGGCGGTCTGCGCGCTCCTCGGGTTCTACCTGGCGAGCTCCTCCATCGCCCCGTCCATCAGCACCCTCACCACGAACGTCGCCGGCATGATCGGCGGCCTCAAGTTCTGAGCCTCGTGCTGGTCACCGGCCCCGCCTCGTAGGGTGGGGCCATGACGGATCTCCCAGCCCGTCGTCTGCTCCTGGTGCACGCGCACCCCGACGACGAGTCGATCAACAACGGCGCCACCATGGCCAGGTACGCGGCGGAGGGCGCCCTGGTCACGCTGGTGACCTGCACCCTCGGCGAGGAGGGCGAGGTCATCCCGCCCGGCCTCGCCCATCTCGCACCCGACCGGGAGGACCGGCTCGGCGACCACCGCGTCGGCGAACTGGCCGCCGCGATGAAGGAGCTGGGCGTCACCGACCACCGGTTCCTCGGCGGCCCGGGTCGCTTCCGCGACTCCGGAATGATGGGCGTGGAGCAGAACCGGCGCGAAGGCGCCTTCTGGAACACGGCCGTCGACGACGCCGCCCCGTACCTCGTCGAGGTGATCCGCGAGACCCGCCCGCAGGTGCTCGTCACCTACGACCCCGACGGCGGATACGGCCACCCCGACCACATCCAGGCCCACCGCGTCGCCATGCGCGCCGCCGAACTGGCCGCCGACGGCGACTACCGCCCCGACCTCGGCCCCGGACACGCCATCGCGAAGATCTACTGGAACCGGGTCCCGCGGCCGGAGGCCGAAGCCGGTTTCGCCCGGCTGCGCGCCGAGGGCGCGGCTGCCTTCCCGGGCATCGCGGACATCGACGACGTCCCGGGCGTGGTCGACCCGTCGCTGATCACCGCCCGGATCGACGGCGAGCCGGTCTGGGCCGCCCGCAAGACCGCCGCGATGCGTGCCCATGCCACGCAAATCGCCGTGGACGGACCCTTCTTCGCCCTGTCCAACGACCTCGGGCAGCCGATCCTCACCTCGGAGTACTACCAGTTGGCCGTCGGCACCCCGGGCGCACCCGAAGGCGCGCACGAGGACGACCTGTTCGCGGGAGTGAGCGCGTGAGCGGACGCATGAACGCCCGGGTGGTCTGGTACGTACTCCTCTTCGCCCTCGGCATGGCGGTCGCCGCCGCGGGCGCGCTCGTCCAAAACGCCTGGTTTCCGGGCGGTTTGATCGCCGGGCTCCTCGGTGTCGCCGGCCTGTTCTACGGCGGGCTGCGCGCCACCGACACCCAGCTCGGGGTGGTCGCCCCGGCGGCGGGCTGGCTCGTCGCCATCGTGCTGCTCGGGCTGGGACGGCCGGAAGGAGACGGGGTCTTCGGCGGAGGGTTCGCGGAGATGCTCTACCTGTTGGGAGGCATGGCCATCGCTGTGATGTGCGCCACGGTGGGACGGCTGCCGCGACCGGCCCCGTGAACAGGCCGACTTGAGTGAAGGCTGCCCGGACTTCGGCCGGAATGACCGTAGCTCGGCCCACGGCCGTCCGCTATGTGTCGGCGGCGGACAGTATGGTGGTGCGCGCCGCCGAACCGCCCGGGTATACGAGCATCAGCAAGAGCGGGCGGCGGAGCCAACCGGGAGATCCTGCTTTGAGTCGTGAAACTGGTCGAGAGACTGACAGTTCCTCCTCCGGCGCCCAGGGGCGCGGTGGAGCCGCGTACCCCTCGGGTACACCGCCGTACGGATCCCGTCAGTATCCGTCGCTCCACCCCACGCAGGACGCGGTGGAGGAGAGCGCCGCTGCCGGGCCGCCGCGCTCGCAGCCGCAGCCGGAGGAACCCAAGACGGAGACGACGCTGACGACCCGGATCCGGATCAACATTCCGGGTTCCCGGCCGATCCCGCCCGTCGTCGTCCGCAAGACCGTCGCCGACACGGGCGCGGACCCGGCGGCCCCGGACACGTCCGGGGACGGCGGGAAGGCCGCACCGGCCCCCGCTCCGGCCCCCGCCCCGGCAGCCCGGCCGGAGCCGGCCGCTCCGGCGCCGGCACCGGAGACGGCCGCGAAGGCCGAGGAGAAGCCGACCAGCGACTGGTTCGCCCCGCGCAAGCCGGCGGCCCCGTCGGCACCCTCCGCCCCCGCGACACCGCCGGCGCCTTCCGGCTCCGCCGACCCCGCGGGTCCCTCCCGGTCCCCGGGCCCCACGGGCCCCGCGGGGATGGGTGCCGGTGCCGCCGTGTCGGGCGCTGCCGGCGCACCGGGTGGTCCTCGGACGTCCGCGCCCGGGCAGCCGGGAAAGCCCGCGGGCGGTCCGCGCGGATCCGGCTTCGCCGGGCCGGCGACGGGAGGCATCCCGACGGTCGGCGGCGCCTCGATCTCGGCCACCCCGGCGGGCGGGACGCCGATGTTCCTGTCCACGCCGCCCCTCGACGACGGGACCGGGTACGGCGCGGAGGCCCCGCTGCCCCCGAGCGGCCCGACCACCGGCCCCATGACCGGTCCGATGACGGGCCCCGTGCCCGGCGACGGAGCCGCGGGTGCCGACCCCTACGCCGGGAACCCCTTCGCGAGCGGCCCGCACGGCGCCCCCGCGTTCGCCGAGCCGCCGCGGCTGTCGGACGACACCGCGATCCTCACGCCGCAGGGCCCCGCTCCGGGCGCCCCGCACGGCCCCGGGGCCCCCGTCGACGGCGGCCACGTCTCGGGGGACACCCTCTCGAGCGGCATTCCGGTCGTCCCCTCGGGACCGGACCCGGCCCGCCGGAGTCCGGAAGGGTTCTCCGCCCCCGAGGTCGCCTCCTCCGGCAGGCCGGCACCCGCCCGCCCCTCCTCCGCCACCCCGCCGCCCTCGGCCCCCGCGAAGAAGGGCCGCTCCAAGCTCCCCCTCGTCGCCTTCGGCGTGGTCGGCCTCGCCGGCCTCGCCTACGGCGCCGGTCTGCTCCTCAACCACTCCGACGTCCCCAAGGGCACCACCGTTCTCGGCGTGGACATCGGCGGCGGTACGAAGGAGGAGGCCGTCAACAAGCTGGAGGCTGCCCTCGGCAAGCGCGCCGCGACGCCTCTGCGGCTCAGCGTCGACGGCAAGAAGGTCGAGCTGGCGCCGGACAAGGCGGGTCTCTCCCTGGACAGCCAGGAGACCGTCCGGGGCGCCGCGGGCAGCGACTACAACCCCGTCTCCGTCATCAGCACCCTCTTCGGGGGCAAGCGCGTCGCCCAGCCGGTGCTGCCGGTCGACGAGGAGAAGCTGAGCGTCGCCCTCAAGGACGTGGCCGGCGCCTCCGGCTCGGCGACCGAGGGCACGATCACGTTCTCCCCCGGCAAGGCCACCGCCGTGGAGGGCAAGCCGGGCAAGGGCCTGGACATCGCGCGTTCCATGATCTCGGTGAAGGACGCGTACCGCGCCCAGGTCCAGACGGGCACGCCGAACACCGTCGAGCTGCCCGTCGTGACCCGTCAGCCCACGATCACCAAGGCCGAGCTGGACCGGGCGATGAACGACTTCGCCAAGCCCGCCATGTCCGGCCTGATCACGATCAAGGCGGGTTCGAAGGAGATCCAGTTCGGCCCGGCGAAGTCCCTGCCGAAGATCCTCTCCATGAAGCCGGTCGACGGCCGCCTGGTGGAGGTCTACGACAAGAACGCGATCGACGAGCTCCTCGACGGCGTCTTCGACGGCATCATGATCACCAAGGGCGACGGCAAGAAGCACCAGGTCTCCGCCGACGACGTCGCCTTCGCGATGCGCGAGGCCCTGCTGGGCAAGACCCAGGCGGAACGCACGAAGGTCATCGACCTGGACGGGCAGGGCTGACGCGGCCGACGCCCCTGCGCTGGGGCCCCCGTCCGGGAGACACCGGACGGGGGCCCTCGTCGTGCGGCGGACCGGCACCGGCCCCGGCCGTCCGGATCCGTCACCACACGCCCCCGTACTTCCGTCTCCGCGCCCGGAGCCACTCCTGGATCTCCCGGGTCTCCCCGGACGAGGCGGGACGCAGGTCGTCGGCGCGGACCGTCGCGACGAAGTGCACGAACCGCACGCGACGGTGCGCGCCGTCCACGCCGATGACCTTTCCCGGGCCGTAGACGTCGGTGCCCGTATGAGCGACGAACGCGCCCGGGCCGTAAGGGGTGTGCAATGGCAGCCTTCCGCTCTGCGTGTCGTACCGGTTCACACAGTGGCGTGGCTCACATTACGCTCCGTGAGCGCGTTCGCGGGGCAACCCGGCCGGAAGGCGGGGGGAGTTCGCCCCGGCACAGCGGGGTAATCCGGCCCCGGGCACACCCCGGTGACGGGCGCCGGGCCCGCTGCCGGATCCCACCAGAAACACGCCCTAGTTCAGCAGGGCCCTCGCCGCCTGGGCCCGGTGGCGGATCGAGGCCGCCGCGCTGGGCTCGACCGCGTCCACGACCGTCGCGTACGCCTCCATCTCCGCCGCGCCCGCCTGGAACTCGCCGCGCTGCACCAGCAGCTCCGCGTGCTCGTAGCGCAGCCGCGCCGGGTGGGAGGGGAGCAGCAGGGAGAGCTCCACCGCCCAGAGGGCGACCGCCGAGCGCTCCGGGCGGGGAGCGGCCCAGGCGCGGATGTTGTTCAGGATCCGCAGCACGATGTCCAGCGCGTCCGCGGGGCGCATCATGGACGGTTCGAGCGGCCCGCCCGTCGCGCCCGCCACCAGCAGCTCCGCGTCCACACCCGTCATCGCCCGGCCCCCGGCGAACGGATCCGCGAAGACCTGGTCCGCCGGGTCGCCGAAGCCCACCACGAAGTGGCCCGGCAGGCCGAGGCCGTACACCGGCGCTCCCGCCCGCCGGGCGACCTCCATCCACACCACGGACAGGAGGATCGGCAGGCCCCGCCGTCGGCGCAGGACCTCGTGCAGCAGCGAGGAGTCCAGTCGCTGGTAGTCGGAGGGGACGCCCTGGAAGCCGCAGCGGCGGCCCAGCAGCTCGCCCAGTGCCGCGACCCAGGCGTCCGCGCCCGCCCCGCGCGTCGCGTACGGTACGAGCCCCGCCAGCCGGTCCAGCTCGATCTCGGCGGCGTCCAGGTCGTGGCGCGTCACCGTCGGGTCCGCCTCCGCGCCGATCAGCAGGCAGAGCCGCGCCAGGTCCGGTCGCCGCGCCCGGGCCTCCTGCGCGAACTCCCGCCGCCAGTCGGTCACGTCGCTCACGCCTCCGCCGCTCGATAGTGGTGGTAGTGGTGGTGGACCGCGAAGCCCATGCCCTCGTACAGGGCGCGCCCGGCGTCGTTGTCCGCCTCCACCTGGAGCCAGGCCGCCGAAGCGCCCTCGTCCAGCGCCTTCCGGGCGAGCGCCGTCATGACGGCCGTGGCGAGCCCCTGGCGGCGCCGTGCGGGGTCGACCTCCACCGCCATGAAGCCGGCCCAGCGGCCGTCCACCACACACCGCCCGATCGCCGCCGGTATGTCTCCCGTGCCCGGTACGGACGCGAACCACACACTCGGGCCGCTTTCCAGGACTCTGAGCACATGGGGGCCGGGCACACCGAACCGCTGGTAGCGGTGGAGCCAGGACGGGTCCAGGGAGCGGGACAGCCGGACCGGGGACACGTCGGCGTCCAGGTCGCCGACCGGCGCCAGTCCTCCGATCCGGACCTCGGCCGAGACCTCCCGGCGCCAGCCGTGGTGCTCCAGATCCGCGCAGAGCATCTCCTGCGCCCCCTCGGCCCCCGTCGCCGCCTGGACGTACGCCGGCAGCTCCCGGGCCGCGTACCACTCCCGTACGCGCGCCAGGGCCGCGTCCAGGGGCAGCCCCGGCTCGCCGAGCGGCAGCACCGAGTTCGCGCGCCGGGTGAACCCGGACGCGGCCCGCAGCGTCCAGTCGCCGAGGCGCTCGCTCTCCACCGGCTCCCAGGCGCGCGCCGTGACCCGCGCCAGCTCCTCGAAGGAGGCCGCGGGACCACGCCTGCGGGCCGGTGCGGCGGGCACCACCTTCCCCGCGACCAGGGCGGATTCCGCGATCCGGACGCTCTCACCGGTCCGCCGTGTGATCAGCACCACACCGGCGTCCCATGATGTGAGCACGCCGACCGCGTCCGTGAACGTCGCACCGGGCGCGCCTGCGTCCGTCACGTACCGAACTGAGACACGTTTCCCCACGTCAGCACGGGTGACACGCACCTCAAGGCGCCCTCCAGCGGTGAATTCCACGGCTTCTCCGCCCCTCCTGTTCGGATCGTCCCCAAGAACGGAGATACTAGGTGCGGGCATCGACGACGCCGCGCTCCCGCGCAGACCAGCCCTACCGAGGAGGAACGACAGCGTGACCTACGTCATCGCGCAGCCTTGTGTCGACGTCAAGGACAAGGCATGCATCGAGGAGTGCCCCGTCGACTGCATCTACGAGGGCTCCCGGTCCTTGTACATCCACCCGGACGAATGCGTCGACTGTGGTGCTTGTGAGCCGGTCTGCCCGGTCGAGGCCATCTTCTACGAGGACGACACCCCGGAGGAGTGGAAGGACTACTACAAGGCGAACGTCGAGTTCTTCGACGAGCTCGGTTCGCCCGGTGGTGCCTCCAAGCTCGGCCTGATCGAGCGGGACCACCCCTTCATCGCCGCTCTGCCGCCGCAGAACGGCTGATCGAGCCGCCTTCGGTCCCGTACGGCCTCGCCCGCTGTACGGGACCGACGCGTTTTCCGTACGTACGAGGAAGTGAGCCATCTCGTGAGCGCAGTCTCGGGCGCGGTCTCTTCGCGCCTGCCCGTCTTCCCCTGGGACAAGCTGGAGCCGTACAAGAAGACGGCGGCGGCCCATCCGGACGGCATCGTGGACCTGTCCGTGGGCACCCCGGTGGACCCGGTGCCGGAGCCGATCCGGCGGGCGCTGACCGCGGCGGCCGACTCGCCGGGCTACCCCACGGTGTGGGGGACCACCGAGCTGCGTGACGCGCTGACCGGCTGGTGCGAGCGGCGCCTGGGCGCGGTCGGCTTCGGCCACCGCAACGTCCTGCCGGTCGTCGGGTCCAAGGAGCTGGTGGCCTGGCTGCCGACGCAGCTCGGTCTCGGCGCGGGAGACCGGGTCGCCTACCCGCGTCTGGCCTACCCGACGTACGAGGTCGGCGCGCGGCTCTGCGGGGCCGAGCCGGTCGTGTACGACGACCCGACGGAGCTGGACCCGTCCGGCCTGCGGCTGCTGTGGCTCAACTCGCCCTCCAACCCCACGGGCAAGGTCCTCGGCAAGGACGAGCTGACCCGGATCGTGGCCTGGGCGCGCGAACACGGCATCCTCGTCTTCTCCGACGAGTGCTACCTGGAGCTGGGCTGGGAGGCCGAGCCGGTCTCCGTCCTGCACCCGGACGTCTGCGGCGGTACGTACGAGGGCATCGTCGCCGTCCACTCGCTCTCCAAGCGGTCGAACCTGGCCGGCTACCGGGCCGCCTTCGTCGCGGGCGACGCCGACGTCCTGGCCGAGCTGCTGCTGATCCGCAAGCACGGCGGCATGATGACGCCCGCCCCGGTGCAGGCCGCCACGGTCGCCGCGCTGGGAGACGACACGCACGTGGCCGAGCAGCGGGAGCGCTACGCGGCCCGGCGCGCGGCGCTGCGTGCCGCCCTGGAGGCGCACGGCTTCCGGATCGAGCACAGCGAGGCGAGCCTCTACCTGTGGGCGACCCGCGACGAGCCGTGCTGGGAGACGGTGGCCTACCTGGCCGAGAAGGGCGTCCTGGTGGCGCCCGGCGACTTCTACGGGACGGCGGGGGACCGGTTCGTCCGGGTGGCCTTCACCGCCACCGACGAACGCGTCGAGGCGGCGGTCAAGCGCCTGGGCTGACGGCGCGGCGCGCGTACGGCCGACGGGTGTCGGCGAAGGGCCCGGGGAGCGTCGCGCTCCCCGGGCCCTTCGTGTGGGTGCGGTGACCGAAGGCGGCCGGCCGCCGTCAGCCGCCGAGAGGCAGGCCGCCCAGGGACGGCACGCCCTCGCCGAGGGCGCCCGTGGCCGGGGCGCTGTCGGTGGCGGTGCCGGCGGTCTCGCCGAGGACCTCGCCCGCGCTGCCCGCGGTGTCGCCCGCGACCTTCTGGGCGGCCGGGGTGGCGGTCTTGCCGGCGGTGCCGACGGTCTTGCCGGCGGCCGGGACGGCCTTGCCGACGGCCTTGCTGCCGGTGTCGCCGGCGACACCGGTGGCGGTCTGCGAGGCGCCGTCGACGGCGGTGCCGACTCCGGCGCCGTCGAGCGAGCTGATGCCGGAGAGGGCGCCGGTCGGCGCCAGGCTGTGGTCCAGGGCGCTTGCGGAGCCGGCCGCACCGACCACGGGGGCTGCTCCGGCCGCGACAAGGAGGGCGGCGCGGGCGATCCGACGGGTCAGGGGGAGGGACATGGTGCTCCTTCGACGGAGAGGACATTTGCGGGTGTCCGGCGTTCGGACGCAGTGACAACCGGCCGGGGGGAGGGAGAGGTTGCGGCGACCGAAGGTAAAGAATTGGTAATGCGTCGTATTGTCGGGTGGGGAGGAAAACGGGCGAACGCGTCATTGCGTCAACGCCTGCCGAACCGTCACTTCCCTTGCCCCACAAGGAAATTGCTCTGACATGACACGCGATTTCGCGTGGACCCGGAAAACGTCCGGATCCGCTGGTGCGCGTTTCCGGCACCGGCCACGGGCGAGTGAATCGCCGTACGAATGCCCGGCTACTGTGCGAGTCGAATTCGGACGCTGCCGGATCCGGAGAAGGCGCCCGGAACCCCGTCGGAGGCCGCGGCCGCCGCCTTCGCCCACCCGCCGGAGGCGTCGCTCGCGCGCCAGACCCTCCCCGCGTACGCCACCTCCGCGACACGCAGCGAGTCCGCTCGCGCCACCGCCCAGTGGGCCAGCTCCCAGCCGCGCCGCTCCTGCGAACCGGCCGCCGCCCGCACGGGCACCGCCAGCTCCGCCGGCCCGCCGCCCGCCCGCGCACCCGCGCTCCCCGAACCGCCCACGCCCGCCTTCGGCAGCACCTTCTCGCCGAAGGCCCGCACCAGCTCCTCGCGGACCTTCGCCGGGTCGCCCGCCTGCCCCTCGCGCGCCGGACCCGACGTACAGCGGAGCGCCGCGGCCGAGCGGCCCGTCAGCGCCGCCGAGAGCAGCGCCGCGTCCGGCTCGTGCTTCGCGTAAGCCTGCGGAAAACCGCTGCGCTGCACCTTCTGCGCCGCCACCGTCAGCGGAAGCCGCGAATAGCCCCGGACCTTGGCCAGGCCCTCGTAGAACTTCCCCGAGGAGTACACCGGGTCCATGATCTGCTCAGGAGTGCCCCAGCCCTGCGAGGGGCGCTGCTGGAAGAGGCCGAGCGAATCGCGGTCGCCGTGGGAGATGTTGCGCAGCGCCGACTCCTGCAACGCCGTCGCGAGGGCGATCGTGACCGCCCGCTCCGGCATCCCGCGGGTCGTGCCGACGGCCGAGATCGTGGCGGCGCTCGACGCCTGCTCCGGCGTGAACTCGTAGGTGTTCTCGCCACTGCCCACGAAGCACCGCGGAGCGCCCCCGCCACCCGTGAGCTGGTGCACGGCCACATAGGCGACCACGCCGAGCAGCGCGGCGAAGGCGGCCGTGTATCTGGCGGCACGGCCACGACGGCGGGAGGTGCGGTTTCGGCCGGGGAAGGAGGCGGACTCGGACACGGGGCCAACCGTACTGGAGGCCGGGTTAGGGTCGGCACATGGCTGACAACGCTCCCCTCGACCTCACGCTGGACGGGCCGGCGCTCACCGCCGCACTCGTCGACTTCCCCTCGGTCAGCGGGACCGAGAAGCCGCTCGCCGACGCGATCGAGCAGGCCCTGCGCGGGCTGCCCCACCTCACCGTGGACCGGCACGGCAACAACGTCGTGGCGCGCACCCATCTGGGCCGCGCCGAGCGCGTCGTCCTCGCCGGCCACATCGACACCGTCCCGATCGCCGAGAACGTGCCCTCCCGGCTCGACGACGACGGCGTCCTGTGGGGCTGTGGCACCTCCGACATGAAGTCCGGCGTCGCCGTCCAGCTCCGCGTCGCCGCCACCGTCCCCGCGCCCAACCGCGACCTCACCTTCGTCTTCTACGACAACGAAGAGGTCGCCGCCCACCTCAACGGGCTGGGGAAGGTCGCCGAGGCCCACCCGGACTGGCTGGAGGGCGACTTCGCCGTCCTGCTCGAACCCTCCGACGGGCAGGTCGAGGGCGGCTGCCAGGGCACGCTGCGGGTCCACCTGCGCACGGAGGGCGAGCGCGCCCACTCCGCGCGCTCCTGGATGGGGTCCAACGCCATCCACGCCGCCGCCCCGATTCTCGCCCGGCTGGCCGCCTACGAGCCGCGCAAGCCGGTCATCGACGGCCTGGAGTACCACGAGGGACTCAACGCCGTGGGCATCGAGGGCGGCGTCGCCACCAACGTCATCCCCGACGCCTGCACGGTCGTCGTCAACTACCGCTACGCCCCCGACCGCTCCCCGGCCGAGGCCCTGCGCCACGTCCAGGAGGTCTTCGCCGACTGCGGCGTCGCCGAGATCGTGGTCGACGACGAGAGCGGCGGCGCCCTGCCCGGCCTCTCCCACCCGGCCGCGGCGGCCTTCATGGCGGCCGTCGGCGGCACCGCCCAGCCCAAGTTCGGCTGGACGGACGTCTCCCGCTTCAGCGCCCTCGGCGTCCCCGCGGTCAACTACGGCCCCGGTAACCCTCTGTACGCGCACAAGCGCGACGAGCACGTGATCGTCGACAGGATCCGGCACTGCGAGGCACGGCTCCGCGACTGGCTCACTGACGGACAGGCGTAATTTCGCTTTTTGTCACGTCTGGGGACCTACCCTGACCGAACCAGAAGATCAGTGGATCGGTGGAGGGAGCAGGCCATGGGTATCCCCGAGGGAGCGTGGAAGCCGGAGGAGCAGCGGCTGGGGCCGGTGCTGCGGCGCCGGGACCAGGTCCAGTCCGGCACCACGGACCAGCGTCTGCTGGACACCGAGGGCGACTCGGAGTGGGTGCACACCGACCCCTGGCGGGTCATGCGCATCCAGTCCGAATTCGTCGAGGGCTTCGGCGCGCTCGCCGAACTGCCCAGCGCGATCAGCGTCTTCGGCTCGGCCAGGACCCGCCCCGACTCGCCCGAGTACGACGCGGGCGTACGCCTCGGCCGCGCCCTGGTCGAGGCCGGCTTCGCGGTGATCACCGGCGGCGGCCCGGGCGCCATGGAGGCGGCGAACAAGGGAGCGCGCGAGGCCAAGGGCATCTCGGTCGGCCTCGGCATCGAGCTGCCCTTCGAACAGGGGCTCAACCCGCACGTCGACATCGGCGTGAACTTCCGGTACTTCTTCGTCCGCAAGACGATGTTCGTGAAGTACGCGCAGGGGTTCGTGGTGCTGCCGGGCGGACTGGGCACCCTGGACGAGCTGTTCGAGGCGCTGACCCTCGTCCAGACGCGGAAGGTCACCCGATTCCCCATCGTGCTCTTCGGCACGGACTACTGGAGCGGCCTCGTCGACTGGCTCCGCGACACCGTCGTGGCGGGCGGCAAGGCGTCGGAACGGGACCTGCTGCTCTTCCACGTGACCGACGACGTCAAGGAGGCCGTGGAGCTGGTGTCCAAGGAGACCGGGCGCTGACCGCGCCCCCCTGAGGGGGTTACGGGACGGGCCGGGCGCCCCTCGCGGGACCCGGCCCCTGTTCCCCGGGGCCGCCGTTCGCGCGGATCCCCTGTTCCCGCGGGTCCCTGAGGTCCCCCGTTCCCGGGGGACCGCGTCAGGCCAGCCCGCGGCGCGCCACCGCCGGGGGCCGGTGACCCGCGATCGACGCCACCATGTCGAGCACCTGCCGGGTCTCGGCCACCTCGTGCACCCGGTAGACCCGGGCGCCGAGCCACGCCGAGACCGCCGTCGTCGCCAGCGTCCCCACCACCCGCTCCTTGACCGGCCGGTCCAGGGTCTCCCCGACGAAGTCCTTGTTGGACAGGGAGACCAGCACCGGCCACCCCGTCTCCGTCATCTCGCCGAGCCGCCGGGTCGCCTCCAGGCTGTGCCGGGTGTTCTTCCCGAAGTCGTGCCCCGGGTCGATCATGATCCCGTCGCGGCGCACCCCCAGGGAGACCGCCCGCTCGGCCAGACCCACGGTCACCCGCAGGATGTCCGCCATCACGTCCTCATACACGGTCCGGTGCGGCCGGGTGCGCGGCTCCGCGCCCCCCGCGTGGGTGCAGACCAGCCCGGCGCCGTACCGGGCGGCCACCTCCGCGAGAGCCGGGTCCACCCCGCCCCACGCGTCGTTCAGGAGGTCCGCGCCGGCCTCGCACACCGCCTCGCCGACGTCGGCGCGCCAGGTGTCGACGCTGATGACCACGTCCGGATGCCGCCGCCGCACCTCCGCCACGAAGCCGACCGTGCGGCGGGCCTCCTCCTCGGCCGACACCTCCTCGCCGGGGCCGGCCTTGACCCCGCCGATGTCGATGATGGCGGCGCCCTCGGACACCGCCTGCTCGACGCGGGCGAGAGCGGGCTCGTCGCGGAAGGTGGCGCCCTGGTCGTAGAAGGAGTCGGGCGTCCGGTTGACGATCGCCATGATCACCGGCTCGTGCGGCCCGAATTCACGCCGTCCCAAGCGCAGCATCCCTTTTGTCCTCCCTCGCATCCGTTCGCCTGCGACCCTAACCGCCGGTGGCGCATGGCACGATCGGCACGGGACGATTTCCACTTCCGGAGAGGCGCGCGCTGGTGTTCTGGTTTTTGCTGATCGCGATGGTCGTGGTCGTCGCCGCGGTCACTCTGGCGGTGGTCGGCGGCGGCGACACCGAGGTGCTGCCCGAGGTGGCGCCGGAGCAGCTGGTGGACCCCCTGCCGGCGACCCGGCCCGTCGGCCGCGCCGACGTCGAGGCGCTCCGCCTCCCGGTCACGGCCCGCGGCTACCGCATGGCGGACGTGGACGACGTCCTCGGGCGCCTGGGCGCAGAGCTCGCGGAGCGGGACGCGCGCATCGCCGAGCTGGAGGCCGAGCTGGCCGAGACGGCCCGCCGCGGCGGGGAAGAGGAGCGGTGAGCGGCGAGGCGGTCGCGGGCCCGGACGGAGCGCTCCGCTGCCCCTGGGGGCTGTCGACCCCGGACTACGTCACGTACCACGACGAGGAGTGGGGGCGACCCGTCCGCGGCGACGACGCCCTCTTCGAGCGGCTGTGCCTGGAGGCCTTCCAGTCGGGGCTCTCGTGGATCACGATCCTGCGGAGGCGCGACGGCTTCCGGCGTGCCTTCGCCGGCTTCGAGATCGCCGCGGTCGCCGCGTTCGACGAGACGGACCGCGAGCGGCTCCTCGCCGACGAGGGGATCATCCGCAACCGCGCCAAGGTCGACGCGACCCTCGCCAACGCCAAGGTGCTCGCCAGGTGGGAGCCGGGCGAACTGGACGCGCTGATCTGGTCGCACGCCCCGGATCCGGCGACCCGCCCCGCCCCGCTCACCACGGCGGACGTCCCGGCCGTCACCACCGAGTCGACGGCCCTGTCGAAGGACCTCAAGAAGCGCGGCCTCCGCTTCATCGGCCCGACGACCGCCTACGCCCTGATGCAGGCCTGCGGCCTGGTCGACGACCATCTGAAGGACTGCGTCGCCCGAGGAGCGTAAGCGGCCCCTCTCCCGGCCTCACGGGCGGGGGAAGGGCCGGTACGGCAGGCTCGTGATCAATACATCTAGCGGCCCAGGTACTTCGGACGTTCCTTCGCGACGAACGCCTGGACCGCGATCGTGTGGTCCTCCGACGCGCCCGCCCTCGTCTGGAGTTCGTCCTCCTTCTCCAGGGCCTCGGCCAGCGAGTGGTCCGCGCCGTACGCCAGGGACTCCTTGAGCGCCGCGTACGCCACCGTCGGCCCCTCCGCCAGCTTCCGGGCCACCGCGGCGGCCTCCTCGGCCAGGGACTCCGCCGGGACCAGTCTGTTCACGATGCCCAGCTCGTAGGCCTCCCGCGCGCCGATGGAGCGGGGGAAGAGCAGCAGGTCGGACGCCCGGCTCGCGCCGATCAGCCGGGGCAGCGTCCAGGACACCCCGGAGTCGGCCGTCAACGCGACGCCCGCGAACGAGGTGTTGAACGCCGCCGTCTCCGCGACCACCCGGTAGTCGGCCGCCAGCGCGAAACCGAAGCCCGCCCCGGCCGCGACGCCGTTCACGCCCGCCACCACCGGCTTCCGCATGCCGGTCAGCGCCCGCACGATCGGGTTGTAGTGGTCGCGGACCGTGTTCATGGTCGCCCGCGTGCCGGACTCCTTGTCCGTCATCAGCAGACCGATGTGCTCCTTCAGGTCCTGGCCCACGCAGAAGGCCCGGTCGCCCGCCGCCGTCAGCAGCACCGCCCGTACGGCCGCGTCCGCCGCGGCGGTCTCCACCGCGTCCCGCAGCGCGACCTTCGCCTCGACGTTCATCGCGTTCATGGCCTCGGGCCGGTTGAGCGTGATCGTGGCGAGTCCGTCGCTCACTTCGTACAGCACGGTGTCGGCCATCGGCTTCCCTTCGCGTCTTCGCGTCCTTGACCCTCCCCCCGGCGTCGGCGGGGGGACCCCCAGCATGGCGGAGATCACCCACCCCGCACATGTGACCTGCGTCAAAGACATGTGGCGAAGCGGCGGCGAAGTATCGCAGGCCGATCGCCGAAATAGGTGGTTTTGAGAGAGCGCGTTGCACAAGCGATGCATCCCGATGTTGGTCATCGGGTCCTGTGATGCGGGATAATGACCTGGAAGCAATGTGTTCGATGCCGGTGACGCATGCTCCCCAACAGGAGCCGTCGGCTGAGATGAGCTGGTTTCAGGAAGGGGAACGAGCATGGCGGCCATGAAGCCGCGGACGGGCGACGGCCCGCTCGAGGTGACCAAGGAGGGGCGGGGCATCGTCATGCGGGTTCCGCTCGAAGGCGGCGGTCGGCTTGTCGTCGAGCTGACCCCGGACGAGGCCGAAGCCCTCGGCGACGCCCTGAAGCAGGTAGTCGGCTGACGCGACAACGCCAGGATTTCCCGCCTCTGCCCCGGCCCGGTGCCCACCGCGCCGGGGCAGAGGCGTCTCACCGCACGCCTCCGCGGGCGATCGCCCCGGGTGCGACTGACACGACAGCCGGTGACCGGCGCCTCGTCCGCCCCGGGGGGAGAAGCACCCCGTGCTGCGGATCCGGCCGTAGGCGTCCCGCGCTGGGGATCCGCCCAACCCGCCCCGGCGTCCGGGACGGAGCCCTCTCGTGCGCTGGGCGGACCGGGCAGGGCTCAGCCCCGGCGCACCGCGCACAGCAGGCCGTCCCCGACCGGCAGCAGGGTCGGCAGCAGCTCCTGGCTCTCCCGGACCGCCCGCAGCAGCTCCCGTACCCGCAGGACCTCCGCCGGCTGAGCCGCCGAGTCGACCGTACGGCCGTCGGCGAAGACGCCCTCGAAGCAGACCAAACCCCCCGGTCGGAGCAGGCGCAACGATTCAGCGAGGTAGTCCATGCACTCCAGCCGGTCGCCGTCGCAGAACACGAGGTCGTATCCGCCGTCCGCGAGACGCGGCAGGACGTCCAGGGCTCGCCCGGGGATGAACCGCGCCCGGTTCCCGGCGAAGCCGGCCGCGCGGAACGCCGTCTTCGCGGACTGCTGGCGCTCCGGATCCAGGTCGACCGTGGTCAGTACCCCGTCCGGCCGCATCCCGTGCAGCAGATAGATCCCGGACACGCCCGTGCCCGTGCCGATCTCCGCCACCGCCTTGGCGTCCGCCGCGGCCGCCAGCAGGCGCAGAGCGGCGCCGGTCCCCGGTGACACCGAGGGCAGCCCTGTCTCCCGGGCCCGCTCACGGGCCCAGCGCAGCGCTTCGTCCTCGGCGACAAAGGCGTCGGCGAACGCCCAGTTCGTCTGCCGGTTGGCGGTAATGGCCCTCTCCTGTCCCCGTAGTTGGCGCAACGGTGACTGTATCCGCTGCGTTCGGGAACCCGCAGATGGGACCGGGCGTTCCCCAAGGGTGAGGACGCGGAGGGAGCGGCCGGCGAGCCGTCCCCAAATTCGCGTAAAGATTCTTATCCGGAGCTAACGGGCGAGGTGGCTATGGTAGGGGCTCCACTGGACACCACCAGAGCCGACAGGGGAGGTGCGGCTGCGCCTGTGGATCGGGGAGGAGTGCTTCGGCGTCTTCTCAGGTCGGCGGGTGAGCCGAAATCCGTGACCGACACCGCTGACCGTTTCCACACCGCCGACTCCGCACCCACCACCGCGACCTTCGCATCGGATGCGGAATCGCAGGCGTGGACTCCGCCCACATGGGAGGAGATCGTCAGCACGCACAGTGGCCGGGTCTATCGCCTCGCCTACCGGCTGACCGGCAACCAGCACGACGCCGAGGACCTCACGCAGGAGGTCTTCGTCCGCGTCTTCCGCTCGCTGTCGACGTACACGCCGGGCACCTTCGAGGGCTGGCTGCACCGCATCACCACCAACCTCTTCCTCGACATGGTCCGCCGCAAGCAGCGGATCCGTTTCGACGCGCTCGCCGACGACGCCGCCGAGCGGCTCCCCAGCCGGGAGCCCTCGCCGCAGCAGGTGTTCAACGACACCCACTTCGACGCCGACGTGCAGCAGGCCCTCGACACCCTCGCGCCCGAGTTCCGGGCCGCGGTCGTCCTCTGCGACATCGAAGGGCTCTCGTACGAGGAGATCGCCGCCACGCTCGGCGTGAAGCTCGGCACCGTGCGCAGCCGCATCCACCGCGGCCGCTCGCACCTCCGCAAGGCGCTGAAGCACCGCTCGCCCGAGGCCCGGGCGGAGCGCGCGCTGGCCGCCGTCGGCTGGGAGGGCGGGACGGCGTGAGCGGTACTCGTCCTGTCGGCCCGACCCCCGCGGAGCAGCACCTCGGAGACCGGCTCGCCGCCCTTGTCGACGGCGAACTGGGCCACGACGCGCGCGAACGGGTCCTCGCGCACCTCGCGACCTGCGCCAAATGCAAGGCGGAGGCAGACGCCCAGCGCAGGCTGAAGAGCGTCTTCGCCTCCGCGGCCCCCCCGCCCCCCTCCGCCGGGCTTCTCGCCCGCCTCCAGGGGCTGCCCGGCGGGCCGGGTGATCCGGGGGGTGACGACCGTCGGGGGGGACCCTTCGACGACCTCTTCGACCTGCGCGGAACAGGCCCCGGCGGCGGGGTCGCCGGGATGGCGTCCGACGGCTTCGCCACCGCGGCGGCCGTCTCCCCGCACTCCGGCTTCCGCATCCACGAGGTCGGCCCCCGGCACGACCACGACCGTTCCCCGTGGCGGGGGCGGCGCTTCGGCATCGCCGCGGCCAGCGCGGTCTCCTTCGCCGCCATCGCCCTCGGCGGCGCCCTGCCGCTGGAGGCGTCGGTGAACGCCGGTGCGCGCGGGGAGGGCACGGGGAACACCGTGACCCCGCTGCGGGCCGCCGCCACGGGCACCGGCGGCATGGGTTCGGGCACGGGCGCCGGTACGAACGCCGGCACCGCTCCCGGGCGCGGGGCCCGCTCCGGGGAGAGGTCCGCCCCCTATACGGCGACCACCCCGGGAGGCGTGACCTCGGCGCCCGGCACGGTCGTGCCCGGGCCGCTGGTGCCCGGCGAGGCGGCGACCGACGGGGTCCCGGTGCCCGTGGTGGCCGTGCGGCTCCAGGCGCCGCACACCCAGTCGCTGCTGGCGCTCTCGCCGTTCATACGCCCCACGGGGCCCGCCCTCCAGCTGGCCTTCGCGCCGGGACCGCTCCCGGCCGCAGGCCCGACGGTCACCCCGCCCGCGACCTCCCCGACGGGCCCCGGCCCGTCCCCGGCGCCGCTCATCGCACACCGCTGAGGGCTGTCCCGCCCTTCCCGGCGGGCACACGGCGACCGCTACGGCACCTCGCCGCCTTGTCGGATCGCCCGAATACGCCCCCTATGAGGGCGGCCCTCCGCCTTGCGAGGCACCGCATCCGACGCCGAGCGCCGATCCACCGGGGACTACGGCCCTGTCCTGAGGCCCGGACCTGGTTGAATCCAGGCAGGGGCGCCCGACGCAGGGGGCGCGGACAGGTCAGCTGTTGCGGGGAGAGCATGGACGACGGGAAGCCCACCGGCCAGAAGCCGAAGTGGTGGAGCCGGCCAACGAGCACGCCGGACGCGCCGACGGCGGCACCGGCGCCACCGGTCGCGGACGAGGGGGACTTCACCCTCGCCGCGCCCACGAACCCCGACCGGCCCGCCGGAGCGCCGGACGACGAGGGGACCGCGCCGGACGTCGGGGCGACGGCGCCCGGGGGCGTTCCGGCCACACCGGGCGACTCGGCCACGGCCTCGGACGGCCGGCCGGTGGACCTCTTCGGGAAGCCGGACGTGCCGCCGGCGGCCGCAGAGGTCCCGGCGGCGGCCGAGCCGCGGGACGCCCGCCCGGTGGACCTCCTCGCCAAGCCGGAGCCGCCGATGGAGACGGCGACCGCCTCGGCCGAGGCTCCGTCGGACGCCGTGGCGCCGGCCGCCGACGCGCACGTACCGCGGCAGAGCCCGCCGCATCCGGAGCCCTCGGCGCAGCCGCTGCACGAGCCGGACGAGTACCGCACCCCGCCCTACGGCGGACCGGGCCCCTGGGCGCCCGCCCCCCCCGTACAGCGCCCGGCCCCGGCCCAGGCCCACGCTCCGGCCCAGGCCCACGCTCCGACGCCCCCGCAGGCCCAGCCCCACCCCCAGGCCCACTCTCATCCCCAGGCCCAGGCCCCCGTTCCGGCCCCGCCTCCCGCCGGCGCCTCCGTACCGGCGCCGCAGCCCATGGCCCCCCGGCCCGCGGGGCAGTGGGTGCAGTACGACCCCTGGTCCTCGCCGGGCTCGGCCACGGCCGTGGCGACGGCCGGCAAGCGCCGGTCCCGGCGGACGCTGGGTCTCGTCGGCGCGCTCGTGCTGGCCCTGACGACCGGTGTTCTGGGCGGCGCGGTCGGCGCGTACGTCGAGCGCAACGGCGGCATCACCACCGTCGAGCTGCCCCAGGCCGGCGCCGAGGACTCCGGCCGCGCCCCGGACAGCGTCGCCGGCATCGCCGCCAGCGCCCTGCCCAGCGTGGTCACCCTGCACGTCAGCGGCGCGGGCTCGTCGGGCACCGGCACCGGGTTCGTCCTGGACACCAAGGGCCACATCCTCACCAACAACCACGTCGTCGACTCGGCGACCTCCGCCGGCGACATCTCGGTCACCTTCAGCAGCGGCGAGACCGCCCGCGCCAAGCTCGTCGGCAAGGACAGCGGCTACGACCTCGCCGTCGTCCAGGTCACCGGCGTCTCGGGGCTCAAGCCGCTGCCGCTCGGCAACTCCGACAACGTCCGCGTCGGCGACCCGGTCGTCGCCATCGGAGCCCCCTTCGACCTCCAGAACACCGTCACCTCCGGCATCATCAGCGCCAAGGAACGGCCCATCACGGCGGGCGGCGAGAAGGGCGACGGCAGTGACGTCAGCTACGTCGACGCCCTGCAGACCGACGCCCCGATAAACCCCGGCAACTCCGGTGGCCCGCTGGTCGACTCTAAGGCCCGCGTGATCGGCATCAACAGCGCCATCCGCGCCGCCGGCGACGGCACGGGCGGCGAGGGCGGCGGCCAGTCCGGGTCCATCGGCCTGGGCTTCGCCATCCCGATCAACCAGGGCAAGCGCGTCGCCGAGGAGCTCATCAACACCGGCAAGGCCACCCACCCCGTCATCGGTGTCAGCCTCGACATGCAGTTCAGCGGTGACGGCGCCCGCGTCGGCGAGAAGGGCAAGGACGGCTCTCCGTCGGTCACCCCCGGCGGCCCGGCCGCCAAGGCGGGCATCCGTCCCGGTGACGTCATCACCAAGGTCGACGGCCAGCGGGTCCACAACGGCGAGGAGCTGATCGTGAAGATCCGCGCCCACCGCCCGGGCGACCGGCTGGAGCTGACCGTTCTGCGCGGCGGCGAGGAACAGACCAAGACGTTGACGCTCGGTTCCTCGCAGGGCACCTGAGCGCCATGTGGCGGACGCCGCACGGTACCCGCCCGGCAGTTTCGGCGGGTACCGTGGAGCGGGCCCCGGACCCCGTGTAAGGAGCAGCAAGGTGTTCAACGACCTAGGCATACTCGAGCTCGTGACGCTCGTGGTTCTCGCCGTGCTCATCTTCGGACCGGAAAAGCTGCCGAAGGTCATCCAGGACGTCTCGCGCTTCATCCGCAAGGTCCGCGACTTCTCCGAGAGCGCGAAGCAGGACATCCGCACGGAGCTGGGGCCGGAGTTCAAGGACTTCGAGTTCGAGGACCTCAACCCGAAGACCTTCCTCCGCAAGCAGCTGGAGGACAGCGAGGACTTCAAGGAGCTGAAGGAGCTGCGCGGCAGCTTCGACCTCAAGAAGGACATGAACGACGTCGCCGACGCGGTCCACGGCCGTGAACAGGCGACGGCGTCCGCCTCCTCCGTCCCGGCCGGAGCCGTCCCCGCCGCGGTCAACGGCTCCGCCGACGCGCTGACCAAGAAGCAGGACAAGCCGGACTCGACCGAGCGACCTCCGTACGACTCCGACGCGACCTGACACAACCTGGTGCAACCCGGTCGCTATCCTCCATCTGTTGTCCGCCGACGCGGACACGACGGATCGAGGAGGCGGCCGAGATGGAGACCACGAGTCGGGTGGAGGGGAAGCCCGCGGCCCGGCGCACGGCCGAGGGCTATCAGCGCGCGCACTTCGCCTGGTACGGCCTTGACGACGCGTTCACCGGCGAGCGGTGGCTGATGCAGGTCGGCACGGCGGCGGACGGGACCGTCCAGCACGGGTCGATGGGCCACGGCGACGAGCCGTCCATAAAGTCCGACGCGAGCGGGACCGAGAAGGAGCGCTTCGCGGTCGTCGTCACGGTCGCCGCGAGCCCCGTGCGCCGCACGGGTGACGGTACGGGAGTGCTGGACGCCACCACGGTCTCCTCCGCGGCCTGGCTGGCCGGCTCCGGGCTTCTCGCGTACACCTGGCCCGCCCAGATGGACCACACGCTCCGCGACGACTGGCTCGACCAGCAGACCGAGACCGCCTTCGAGCTGGCGGACGACCTGGAAGGCCCGGAGTGGTCGTCGCTGTCGCTGCCCGTGGACGGGGTCCCCATGCCCTTCCACTACCGCGAGTCGGAGTTCGGATGGGTCCTGGCGGGCGAGACCCGGGCCGGGGTGCACATCGGGGCGTACGGGCGGGGCATGAGCGCGTACGGCCTCGGTTTCGCCGCGGTGGCGGACCTCGGCGCGTACCGCTGACGGCGGGAAGAGACACGGCGGGAAACGGCACAGCGGGCGCGGGAGCGCCCGTCCGCCCGTCCGGGCCAGGTCCGCGCGCGGACGCCCGTGCGAGCGTACGAGGAAGGGCGCCGCTCATGGTGAGCGGCGCCCTTCCTCGTGGTGTTCCGGGGCGGGTCCTCAGAACTTGTTGCGCGGGGTGATGCCCAGGCTCATGCCCGACAGGCCCCTCGCGCGGCCGCCCAGCTTGCCCGCGATCGCCCGCAGGGCCGAGCCGGCCGGGGACTCCGGGTCCGTCAGGACGACCGGCTTGCCCTCGTCGCCGCCCTCGCGCAGGCGGACGTCGATCGGGATCGAGCCGAGGACCGGCACGGTCGCGCCGGTCGTCTTCGTCAGACCGTCGGCGACCCGCTGGCCGCCGCCCGTGCCGAAGACGTCCACCATCTCGTCGCAGTGCGGGCAGGGCAGGCCCGCCATGTTCTCGACGACGCCGACGATCTTCTGGTGGGTCTGCACGGCGATCGAGCCGGCCCGCTCGGCCACCTCGGCCGCGGCCTGCTGCGGGGTCGTGACCACCAGGATCTCCGCGTTCGGGACCAGCTGGGCCACCGAGATGGCGATGTCGCCCGTGCCCGGCGGCAGGTCGAGGAGGAGGACGTCCAGGTCACCCCAGTAGACGTCGGCGAGGAACTGCTGCAGCGCCCGGTGGAGCATCGGGCCACGCCACACGACCGGGGCGTTGCCCGGGGTGAACATGCCGATGGAGATGACCTTCACGCCGTTCGCGGACGGCGGCATGATCATGTTCTCGACCTGGGTCGGGCGACCGTCCGCGCCCAGCATGCGGGGCACCGAGTGGCCGTAGATGTCGGCGTCGACGACGCCGACCTTCAGACCGTCCGCGGCCATCGCCGCGGCCAGGTTCACGGTCACGGAGGACTTTCCGACTCCGCCCTTGCCGGACGCCACCGCGTACACGCGGGTCAGCGATCCGGGCTTGGCGAAGGGCACCTCACGCTCGGCCGTCGTCCCGCGCAGGGCCGCGGCCAGCTCCTTGCGCTGCTCGTCGCCCATCACGTCCAGCGTGACGTCGACGCCCGTGACACCCTCCACCCGCGAGACGGCGTCGGTGACGCGCTGGGTGATCGTGTCGCGCATCGGGCAGCCGGAGACGGTGAGGTAGACCGTGACGGCGACCCTGCCGTCGGATCCGATCTCCACCGACTTGACCATGCCGAGTTCGGTGATCGGTTTGTTGATCTCGGGGTCGTTCACCGTCGCCAGCGCTTCGCGCACCGCGTCTTCCGTAGCCATACGGACGATGGTACGGCGCCGACCACCCGGCCCGGAAAGACCCGTCAGCGGTCGGGTACGTCACTTCTGGGATCACCCACGGGAGGGAATAGATCCCGGTGCTCCCGATGGCCGTCCCGGCGCTCCTCCATCTCCTTGATCAGGTCCTGGAGCTCCGACCGGATCCAGTCACGGGTGGCGACCTCTCCCAGGCCCATCCGCAGCGCCGCGATCTCCCGGGTCAGGTACTCCGTGTCGGCGATCGACCGCTCGTTCTGCTTGCGGTCCTGCTCGAGGTTGACCCGGTCGCGGTCGTCCTGCCGGTTCTGGGCGAGCAGGATCAGCGGCGCGGCGTACGAGGCCTGGAGCGACAGGGCGAGCGTCAGGAAGATGAACGGGTACTCGTCGAACTTCAGCGAGGCCGGGGCGAAGATGTTCCACAGCACCCACACGACGATGGTCAGCGTCATCCAGACCAGGAAGCGCCCCGTCCCCAGGAAGCGGGCGATCCGCTCCGAGAGCCGCCCGAACGCCTCGGGGTCGTACTCCGGC
The DNA here is from genome assembly GCF_040677675.1 of Streptomyces sp. NPDC053755. Classification (NCBI taxonomy): domain Bacteria; kingdom Bacillati; phylum Actinomycetota; class Actinomycetes; order Kitasatosporales; family Streptomycetaceae; genus Streptomyces; species Streptomyces sp. NPDC053755. Next base: position 242,361 of record NZ_JBFASK010000003.1, read on the forward strand.
AGCAGCCGGGACCGCCGCTCGCGGGGCAGGTCGAGCCGGATGCGGGGCATGGACCGCTCACGGTCGCGCTCCCGCTCGCGCTCCCGTTCCCGGTCCTGGGTCCGCTCAGCCGCCATGCCCCTGCCCCTCGTCGTGGAACTCCGTCTCCCGCCAGTCCTCCGGCAGCAGGTGGTCGAGGACGTCGTCGACGGTGACCGCGCCGAGCAGCGACCCGCCCTCGTCCACCACCGGCGCGGCGACCATGTTGTACGCGGCGAGATAACTGGTCACCGCGGGCAGCGCGGTCCCCGGCGAGAGCGGCGGAAGGTCACTGTCCACCAGTGAGCTGACCAGCGTGAACGGCGGGTCCCGCAGCAGCCGCTGGAAGTGCACCATGCCCAGGTACTTCCCCGTCGGCGTCTCGTCCGGCGGCCGGCAGACGTACACCTGCGCCGCCAGCGCCGGGGAGAGGTCCTGCTGCCGCACGCGGGCCAGGGCGTCCGCGACCGTGGCGTCGGGCCGCAGGACGATCGGCTCGGTCGTCATCAGACCGCCCGCCGTCCGGTCCTCGTACGCGAGCAGCCGGCGCACGTCCGCGGCGTCGTCCGGCCGCATCAGGGTCAGCAGCCGCTCCTTGTCCTCCTCGGGCAGCTCGGAGAGCAGGTCGGCCGCGTCGTCCGGGTCCATCGCCTCCAGGACGTCCGCGGCGCGCTCCTCCTTCAGCTTGCCGAGGATCTCGATCTGGTCGTCCTCCGGCAGCTCCTCCAGGACGTCGGCCAGCCGGTCGTCGTCGAGCGCCGCCGCCACCTCGGCGCGCCGCTTGGGGGAGAGGTGGTGCAGCACGTTGGCCAGGTCGGCCGGGCGCAGCCGTTCGAAGGTGGCCACCAGGTTCTCGGCGCCCTGCCCCTCCTCCTCCAGCGAGAAGCCGGTGACCGCGGACCACTCCACGGTCAGGGTCTCTCCCTTGCGGCGCAACGCCCCGCCCTTGCCGCGCCGCACGAAGACCTTGTCGATCTCCCAGTCGCGGCGGGCCGGCAGCTGCTGGATGGCCACGTCGAGCACGGTGACCTCCTCGTCGCTCTCGACCAGACGCACGCGCCGGTCGAGCAGTTCGCCCAGGACGAGCCGCTCGGTGGGGCGCTGCTCGAACCGCCGCATGTTCACCACGCCCGTGGTGATGACCTGGCCCGACTCGACGCCCGTGATCCGGGTCATCGGCACGAAGACCCGGCGGCGGCTGAGCACCTCGACGACCATGCCGAGCAGCCGGGGCGGGCGGCGGCCCACCCGCAGCATCGCCACGAGGTCCCTGACCCGGCCCACCTGGTCGCCGTTGGGATCGAACACGGGCACGCCGGCGAGGTGGGAGACGAAGATCCGGGGGGCGCCTGCCGCCATGCCACGCGCCTCCTCGGTGCCGCACGATTCGCATCCTTGCTGAGCTTTGCCTGATTCAGGCTAGCCCGTGCCCTTCGGGCGCGCCCCGGCAGAGCCCCCCGTACGGCTGCCTGCGGCCTCGGTCGCCGTCCCGGGTACGCTGCGGACTGCTCCATTCCCCTCCCGCCCCGACACGAGAGGCAGCGCAGGTGGCCGCTCTCCCTCCGACATCGCGTATTCGCAGGGCCGTCCTGCCCGTGGCGTTCGGCGCCGGGCTGACGGCGGTGCTCGCCGGCTGCGCCGCGGACCCGGACGAGGGGACGAACGGGGTCGGGAAGCTGTCGGCCTCCGCCATCGAGGAGAAGGCCCAGTCGGCGGCGGACACGGCGAAGTCGGTGCGGCTGGCCGGGACGCTGGTCAGCAAGGGCGGCACGTACAAGCTGAACATGCGGCTCAAGCAGGACGGCGCGAGCGGCTCCGTGACGACGAAGAACAGCACCTTCGAACTGCTGCGGGTCGGCGAGGCGCTCTATCTGAAGGCCGACGCGGGCTTCTGGGAGCACGAGGACAAGCCGTCGGGGACGCCGAGCGGCTCGGACGGCGACGCCGACAGTGACGCGGACAGCGACGCGGCCGACAAGCTCGACGACATGTACGTGAAGGTGCCGCAGGACGACCCCTCGTACAAGCAGCTGCGCGGCTTCACCGACATGGACCTGCTCCTCGACGGTCTCATCGGCCTGCACGGGGACGTGGTCAAGGGGGACCGCGACAAGATCGGCGGCCTGCGGACGGTCAAGGTCAAGGGCGGCGAGGACGGCGAGGGCGGAACGCTCGACGTGTCGCTGGACGGGACACCCTTCCCGCTCCAGTTCGCCCGGGGCGGCGGGGCGGGCGTGGTGGTCCTCTCCGAGTGGGACAAGGACTTCCCGCTGGAGGAGCCCGCGGCCGGCCAGACCCTGGACTACGGCAAGCAGCTGCCGCGGACCTGACGGCCCGCCCCGCGGCGGGGCGCCGCCGCGCGGTCAGCGCTTGCGGCGCTTGAGGAGCAGGCGAGGGAGGGCGGCCGGGACGGGGCGGCGGGTCGTCGCCTCCGTGGGCAGCGGCACCGCCGCGAGGGAGCCGTCCGGCAGGTCCGTCGTGGAGGCCAGCGGGGTCAGCCGCAGGACCCGGCACTCGCGCGCCCACCGCTCGGGCATCGCCTCGCCGTCGGCGGCGTTCAGCCGCTTGCCCTTCAGCTCGGCGACCGCCGCGTCCCACTCCCGCGTACCGGGAGCCAGCTCGCTCACCGACGCCGTCCAGGCGACGATCCGGCCGCCCTTGTCCTTGGAGCGGACGGTCACCTCGGCGGTGGATCCGGCCACCAGGCCGGGGAGCGGCTGCTCACCGGGGCCGTCGCCCACGACGTGCGCCGCGCCCTCATGCCATACGTGCCACAGCGCCCGCGCCCCGGCCGGGGCGTCGCCCCGGACCCAGATGAGGCCGGACTTCTTGGTGGCCTCCTCGACGAGCGCGGGACCGAGCGGCGTACGTGTCATGACGGGCAGCCTATCGAGAGCCCGCCGTGCCGCGGCCGGCCCGGGCGGCAGCGCACGCGGCTCAGAGCCAGCCGTTGCGCTTGAGGGTGCGGTGGATGGTGAAACAGATCGCCGTGATGCCGAGGAGCACCATGGGGTAGCCGTAACGCCAGTGCAGCTCCGGCATGTGGTCGAAGTTCATGCCGTAGACCCCGCACACCGCCGTCGGGACGGCCACGATCGCCGCCCAGGAGGTGATCTTGCGCATGTCCTCGTTCTGGGCGACGGTCGCCTGCGCCAGATTGGCCTGGAGGATGGAGTTGAGCAGCTCGTCGAAGGCGACGACCTGCTCCTGGACGCGCGCGAGGTGGTCGGCGACGTCGCGGAAGTACTTCTGGATGTCCGGGTCGACCAGCCGCATCGGGCGCTCGCTCAGCAGCTGCATCGGGCGCTGGAGCGGGGTCACGGCCCGCTTGAACTCCAGCACCTCGCGCTTGAGCTGGTAGATCCGGCCGGTGTCGGCGCCGCGCGTGGAGCCCTTGGCGGGAGGGGAGAAGACGTCGATCTCGATCTGGTCGATGTCGAGCTCGACGGCGTCCGCGACCGCGATGTAGCCGTCGACGACGTGGTCGGCGATGGCGTGCAGGACGGCCGAGGGTCCCTTGCACAGCAGCTCGGGCTCGCCCTGGAGGCGGTGCCGGAGGTTGCGCAGCGAGCCCTGTCCGCCGTGCCGGACGGTGATGACGAAGTCCGGTCCGGTGAAGCACATCACCTCGCCGGTCTCGACGACCTCGCTGGTGGCGGTGAGAGCGGCGTGCTCCACGTAGTGGATGGTCTTGAAGACCGTGAAGAGGGTGTCGTCGTACCGCTCCAGCTTGGGCCGCTGGTGGGCGTGGACGGCGTCCTCGACGGCGAGCGGGTGGAGCCCGAACTCCGCGGCGATACCGGCGAATTCGCCCTCGGTCGGCTCGTGCAGACCGATCCACGCGAAGCCCCCGCTCTCCCGCACCTGGCGCATCGCGCCGCGCGGGGTGAGGCAGTCGAGGTCGTCCACGCGGCGGCCGTCGCGGTAGACGGCGCAGTCCACCACGGCGCTGGAGGCGGACGGGTCGCGGGTCGAGTCGTAGGCCGCGTAGGGGGTGCTGGGCTTGCGCAGGGAGGGCCGCAGGGACGGGCGGACCGCGGCACGCAGGTCACGGATCATCGACATCTGGCATGCTCCTTCACGTCAGAGCCGCCGGCGAGGCGTGGCACAGCCCGGAATGGGGGCGTGGACCTGACGTCCTACGTCCGCAAAGCGGGCGGCACCGCGGGATCGCGGTGACGGCGTTCGCTACAGACAGGCAAAGGCGAAGTGCTCTTCCGTCGTGCGCGATGCCGGGGGACCGGGCCGCGGAAAGGGCCTTGGATCACCGGAAACGGGAGAAACGCACCGGGCTCGGGTGCGGGGCGGAAGAGCGGTTGGTACTGCCCGATCGACTTCGATCCACCGCAGCCCCACCTCCTCCGGCCGGTCCCCCGTGGGGGATGACGTGTGACGTGTAGTCGGGAGTCCCGACCAGCGGCCAAGACTATCAGCCGACAGAGGGTCAATCCCGTCCCCTGCCCATTCCGTACGCGCTTTATGCTCGCCGCATGGGACAAGTTCTTGCTCTGGTCGAGGCCCGTTTGCGAACGGCGCTCGGTGAACCGGACGCACGCGCCGCCGTGACGTTCCTCGGCACGGACCGGATCGAGGTGCTCCGCTTCGTCGACGGGGAGGTCGTCCGGTACGCGACGCTCGGCATGTCGGCGCAGCCGATGGCCGACCCGACGGCCGCGCTCGCGGACCCGGTGAAGGGCCCGCGCGCGGAACTGGTCCTCTCGGTACGGGGCGGGCTCGCCGATACCGACAAGGTGCTGCGCCCGCTCGCGGTGCTGGCCTCGGCCCCGCAGGTCGAGGGGGTGATCGTGGCCGCCGGCGCCTCGCTCGACGTCGGTGAACCCCTGTGGCCGGGGGCGCCGTTCAGCTCGGTGCTCGTCGCGGAGTCGGGCGGTCTGGTGGAGGACCTGGAGCTGGACGAGCCGATGGACCCGGTCCGTTTCCTGCCGCTGCTGCCGATGACCTCCAACGAGGCGGCGTGGAAGCGGGTCCACGGGGCGAAGGCCCTGGAGGAGCGCTGGCTGACGCACGGCACGGACCTGCGCGATCCGCTGCGCGCGTCGGTCCGGCTGGACTGAGGAGCCGGACGGCCGGGGCCGGACCGGCGGGATCGGTGCGGCGGGATCGGTGCGGGCGGAGTCGGTGGGGGCGGCTCCGGTGTTTCGGCGCTGGTGCGGGCGGCTCCGGTCGTGGGTGTGCCACTCGCATGGGTGAGCGGTCCACCGGGGTGTCCGGCCGGCGTTTCGGGGGAGCCCTGTGCGGCGGATGCGGGGGATCCGCCGCCCGTTCGGGGTCGTCGTCCGGTCGTCACTCTCGGAATCCCGCCACTCCAGACGGGTGATCGTCCTTGACGTGGACGCGGTGGGGTAGGACCGTTGAGCCCTATGAGGGGCGAACCCAGTTGCCCGAAGTGCGGTGGCCGGGTCAGGGCGCCCGGACTTTTTGCCGACTCCTGGCAGTGCGACACGCACGGCTCGGTGCACCCGCTGCAACCCGTGATTCCGCCCAGCGTCGAAGCCCTCGGTGTCGTCGTGCACCGGGCGCAGGTCCCGGTGTGGATGCCGTGGCCCCTGCCGGTGGGCTGGCTCTTCACCGGGGTCGCGTACGCGGGTGACGACCGCAGCGGCGGCCGCGCGACGGCCGTCGCCTGTTCCGGGCCCGGACCGCTCGGCGGACTGGGGGAGCTGCTGCTGATCGCCGAGGAGCTGGGCGTCGGTCTCGGCGCGCGGTACGCCGGCATCGACGGACCCGACCCCGGCCCCGGCATGGCCATCGACAAACCGGCCCACACCAAGGTGCTGGCCGCCGGCCGGCCGACCCCCCTGTGGCACGTCAACGGCTCCCCGCAGGACCGCGCGGTCTTCGCGGGGGAGGCGCGCGGACTCTGGCTGTGGGCCATCGTCTGGCCCGAGCAGTCGGGACTGCTGATGTACGACGAGCTGGTGCTGACGGATCTGCGCGACGCGGGGGCGGAAGTGGAGCTGCTGCCGTGCGGCGCGCTGACGCCGCGTCTGCTGAAGTGACCGCCCGGGCCGCCGGCCGCGCCTGGGCGGTACGGCGGGCGGAGACGCCCGTCGTGTGACGCCGCTTCCGGTCGGCGTGTTCGCCGACCGCCGCTGTGCGAGGGACGGGTGGGGCCGGCGTGTTCGATTCGCCCGTTATGCTGGAGCGTCCCCCTCGTCCGCCCCGAGCCTCCGGAGTACCGCGTCGTGCGTATCGACCTGCACACCCACTCCACGGCGTCGGACGGCACGGACTCCCCGGCCGACCTGGTCCGGCACGCGGCCGCCGCAGGGCTCGACGTCGTCGCCCTCACCGACCACGACACCACGCGCGGCCACGCCGAGGCGATCGCCGCGCTGCCCGAGGGGCTCACCCTCGTGACAGGTGCCGAGCTGTCCTGCCGGCTCGACGGTGTCGGTCTGCACATGCTGGCGTACCTCTTCGACGCCGAAGAGCCCGCGCTCGCCGCCGAGCGCGAGCTCGTCCGGGACGACCGGGTGCCGCGCGCGCAGGCCATGGTCGGCAGGCTCCGGGAGCTGGGCGTCCCCGTCACCTGGGACCAGGTGGCCCGGATCGCGGGAGACGGCTCCGTGGGCCGCCCGCACGTCGCGGAGGCGCTCGTCGAGCTCGGGGTCGTGCCCGACGTCTCCGGCGCCTTCACGCCGCAGTGGCTCGCGAACGGCGGACGGGCGCACGTGGAGAAGCACGAACTGGACCCCTTCGACGCGATCCGCCTGGTCAAGGCGGCCGGCGGCGTCACCGTCCTCGCGCACCCGCTCGCCGTCAAGCGCGGCGAGGTCGTGCCGGAGGCCGCGATAGCCCGGCTCGCAGAAGCCGGTCTCGACGGCATCGAGATCGACCACATGGACCACGACGAGGCGACCCGCGCCCGGCTGCGAGGGCTCGCCAAGGAGCTGGGGCTGCTGGCCACCGGCTCCAGCGACTACCACGGCAGCCGCAAGACGTGCCGCCTCGGCGAGTACACCACCGACCCCGAGATCTACGGCGAGATCACCCGCCGCGCCACAGGGGCCTTCCCGGTCCCGGGCGCGGGTGGACACGCCTGACTCGAGGCGCGGCTCCGGCTCGCCCCCGGCGGGACTCCGGTCCCGGCCCGGCTCCGGTGCTTCGGCGGCGGCGCGGGCCCCGGTTCTCGGCTTCGGCGCTTCGGTCCCGGCACGGGCCCGCCGGCCCGAGCGGCTCTCGGACGGGTCCTGACGGTCCGATTCCGTGCGGGTCCGGGTCCTCGCGGATTGCGGTCCTGACGGTCCGATCCGTGATCGGCCCGGTTCCTCGCGTGTCGCGGTCCTGACGGTCCGATCCGTGAGGGGTCCGGTCCTCGCGGTTCCCGGTCCTCACGGGTCCGAAGCCGTGACCGGGCCGGGCGCCGACCGTCCCGGGGCCTCGCCGTCCCGGGACCGCCCGCCCGGCCCCTCCCGGCCCGGGTCCGCACGGCCCGAAGCCCTGACCGGTGCGTCCGGGACCAGGTGCACTCGGGTCCAGGTCCGGCGTCGGAGGACCCGTGCCCGGTCGCCGGTCGGTGCGGACCCGGCGTCTTCCGTGCGGGGGCCGGCCGGCCGGACGCCGTCGGCGGGATCGGTTCCGCACCGTCGGTACGCGCCGGCCACCGGCCGCCCCCCGGCCCGCGCCGCCACGCCCCCCACCCCGGCGTCCCTCAGGGGCGCACCCCTCCTCGTACACCCCAACTCGCGCAAGGCTCACCGTGTTCGACGTCGCCGTCTTCGGCTCGCTCTTCCTGACCCTTTTTGTGATCATGGATCCCCCCGGGATCACCCCGATCTTCCTCGCCCTCACCTCCGGCCGCCCGGTCAAGGTGCAGCGCCGCATGGCCTGGCAGGCCGTCGCCGTCGCCTTCGGCGTCATCACCGTCTTCGGCATCCTCGGGCAGCAGATCCTCGACTACCTGCACGTCTCCGTCCCCGCGCTGATGATCGCGGGCGGTCTCCTGCTCCTGCTCATCGCGCTCGACCTGCTCACCGGCAAGACCGACGAACCCAAGCAGACCAAGGACGTCAACGTCGCGCTCGTCCCCCTCGGCATGCCGCTGCTCGCCGGGCCCGGTGCGATCGTGTCCGTGATCCTCGCGGTCCAGCACGCCGACGGCGTCAGCGCGCAGATCTCCGTCTGGGCCGCGATCGTCGCCATGCACGTCGTGCTCTGGCTGACCATGCGCAACTCGCTGCTGATCATCCGCGTCATCAAGGACGGCGGCGTCGTGCTGGTCACCCGGCTCGCCGGCATGATGCTGTCGGCCATCGCCGTGCAGCAGATCATCAACGGCGTGACCCAGGTCATCCAGGGCTCCTGAGCCGCGCTCCCGAGGTCGCCGCGAACGTCACTGCGCCCCCGTACGGATTCCGGTCGACGGAGTCCATGCGGGGGCGCGGTGCGTGAAAGGGGTGCCTGACGGCGTTATGAGGCCGAGGTCTCGGCCGGGCGGATCCAGATGCGCTGGCCGATCGAGGCGGCCTGCTGCACGATCCGGTTGACGGAGGCGGCGTCCACGACGGTCCGGTCGACGGGCGTGCCGTCGATGTCGTCGAGTCGCAGGATTTCGAAGCGCATGGGGCTTCTCCCTTCGTCTGAGTTGATCCTCCATGTGGAGAACTGGGTTACGTACGGCTACAACGGCATGCATCCTGCAAACATTCCCTACGCTAAGGAAAATTTTTGGATGCCTAACTAATGGTGTCACGTGACCTTGGCGGGAGCCCCGTGGCGGGCGGAGAATGAGCCCCGTATGAACGACGCAGAGAACCCCCAGACGCCACCCGTACCGCCCCTCGACCAGCTCCGGGACCTCGGCGCCCGCCTGGAGCGCACCAACGAGCTCCTTCAGCGGATGCTGGCGGAAGTGGCGAAGACTCCTTCTACCCACGCCATCTTCGTCGACGCGGGTTACGTCTATGCTGCGGCCGGGTTGCTGGTCGTGGGCACCGAGGACCGGCGCTCCTTCGACCTCGACGCCGAGGGGCTCATCGAGGCCTTCATCGACAAGGCCCGCTCGATCTTCGCGGACAGCCGGCTCCTGCGCGTGTACTGGTACGACGGCGCCCGGCGCCGCAGCCACACCCCCGAGCAGCAGTCGATCGCCGAGCTGCCGGACGTCAAGGTCCGCCTCGGCAACCTCAACGCGAACAACCAGCAGAAGGGCGTCGACTCCCTCATCCGCTCCGACCTCGAGTCCCTCGCCCGGCATCGCGCCATCAGCGACGCCGCCCTCGTCGGCGGCGACGAGGACCTCGTCTCGGCCGTCGAGGCCGCCCAGGGCTACGGCGCCCGCGTCCACCTCTGGGGGATCGAGGCCGCCGAGGGGCGCAACCAGGCCGAGCCGCTGCTGTGGGAGGTCGACAGCCAGCGCACCTTCGACCTCGACTTCTGCCGCCCCTACGTGACCCGCCGCCCGGTCACGACGTACGAGAACGAGGGCGAGCCCCCGCCCTCGCGCGACGAGGCCCGATTCATCGGCGCCCAGATCGCCGCCACCTGGCTCGGCGAGCGCGGGCGTGACGCGATGGCCGAGCTGCTGCCCGGCCACCCCTATCTGCCCGGGCCGGTCGACCAGGACCTGCTCATCGAGGCGGAGAAGCTCCTCAGCCGGTCCCTGCGCGGCCACGCCGCCCTGCGCAGGGCGCTGCGCGACGGGTTCTGGCAGCACCTCCAGAACCAGTTCTGACGGCGCGGCCCGGGCCGCTCGCCAGGAACGGCCTCAGCAGCGCTCCCAGAACGCGGTCAGCCGGTCGGCCAGTTCCCGGGGGTGCGACACGTTCGGGGAGTGGCCCGCGCCCACCACCACCGTGTGGTGGGCGCCGGTCCTGCGCGCGGCGGCCGCGAGTTCGGCCACCGTCCAGACCATCTCGCCGTCGCCGTACGCGATGTGCAGCGGGACCGTCAGCCGGGACAGCTGGTCCGTCCCGTCCCGGTCGCGGCGCAAGAGCCTCCCGGTGGCGGAGAGTTGGATGATCCGTGTACGCATCCAGCGGCGCCGCAGGAACAGCACGACCTCCGGCGGGTCGACGACGCCCGGTGCCTCGCCCCGGCTGTCCAGCCAGCGCGTCGCCAGCCACACCCGTTCCTTGGGCAGCAGGGCCAGCGCGCCCCGCAGCATCCGCACCCGCACGCGCTGGGGGCGGGCGACCCGGCCGGGCCCCGAGGAGAGCAGCGTGAGCGACCGGAACGCCTCCGGCGCCTGCCACGCCGCAGCCCGGGCCACCAGGCCGCCGAACGAGTGCCCCAGCAGATGCACCGGTCCGTCCCCGAGCGCCACCGCCTGGGCGACGGCGTCGAGGGCCAGCGCCTGCCTGCTGTACGCGGACCGGTGGCGCGGTCCCGGAGTCTCGTGCTGCCCCCGGCCGTCCACGGCCACGGCACGGTAGCCCGCGTCGCTCAGCGGCCCCAGCAGCGCCAGGAAGTCCTCCTTGCTGCCGGTGTAGCCGGGCAGCAGCAGCACCGTGCCCCGCCTCTCGCCGCCGGGCGAGGCGTCCAGGACGGCGAAGCTGCCGCGCCCCGTCAGCAGCCGGTAGGCGCGGGTGCGGGGCGGCAGCGCCAGGGACCGGGGCTTGCTCATGACAGGACTGTATCCGCAGCTGGGAGCCGGCCGACGGGACCGCCCTCTACGATGATCGCTTTCGAACAGGGGAGGGAAATGTGAAGCGCCGACTGCGACGGCTCACGGTCGTCCTGTCACTCTTCGGTCTGCTGCTGACGGGGGCCGCGCCGGCCTCGGCGGCGAGCACCACCGCGACCTACACGGTCTGGCACTGGAACGTCTCGGGCAACGTGATGTGGGACGGGCAGACCGCCGGGGGCATGGTCACCAAGGCCGTGTCGTCCATCAGCAACCGCGACGCGGACCTCGTGTCGTTCAACGAGATCTGTTTCGGCCAGTACAAGGCGATCCAGCAAGGACTGGTCGCGGCCGGCTGGCCCGAGGACACGGGCAACTTCTCCCGCTTCGCCGAGACGCTCGCCCCGCGTGCCGGGCTCTGCGACGGGCAGTCCGGGTTCGGCAACGCCCTGTTCAGCAAGGAGGCGCTCGGCTCCTCACGGCAGTACCCGCTGCCGGCGGACACCCCGACGGCGGCGAAGCCGACGCCCGAGCCGCGCAAGATGCTGTGCGCGCCGCTCGCGGCCCAGGCGCTGATGAAGTTCTGCACCGTGCACATCACCACCAGCAACGTCGTGGGCGCGGGGGAGACCCGGGCCGACAACGTCCGCCAGCTCGACGAGGTCCGGTCGGTCCTGGACGGCTTCGACGCGGCGGGTGAGACCTATCTGATCGCGGGCGACTTCAACGCCCAGCCGAGCTACGGCCGGCTGAACGCGTACTACGCGCCCTCGGTCTCCACCGACAACAACGCGGACAACACCGGCGCCCACCGTGAGCTGGACGACGCGGACCCGGCGAACTGCCCGGGGTACGGCGAGTGGACCGCCGACGCCGTGCCCGGGACGGCGCCGCCGTGCGGGGGGAAGGCGAAGATCGACCACGTCTTCGTGCGGGAGAGCCGCGTCGCCGGTGCCTACAGCGCCGACTCCCTGGCCATCGCGACCGGCTGCACGGTGCCCGACCCGATGGACCCGCCGGCCGACCCGACCCAGTGCTCCGACCACCGGATCGTCGTCGGGACGGTGCCCGTCCTGATCGGCTGACCTCCCCGCAGGGGACGGCGGTCCTCCCCTCCCCGTAGGGGAGGGCCGTCTCATGGAACGACACGGCGGCCCGGCCCCCTCAGAGGGGGCCGGGCCGCCGTGTCGTGGTGCGTCGCGGGCGTCAGCTCTCGGGCTGGGCGGCCGCGGCCTTCTTCGTCGTCGTCCGCCGACGCGGGGCCTTGGGGGCCTCGGTCGTCGCCTCGACGGCCTCCGCCGGGGCGGCGGCCGTCTTCTTGGTGGTGCGGCGGCGCGGGGCCGTCTTCGGCTCCGACGCGTCCGGGGCCTCGGCGGTCACGGTCTTCTTGGCCGCACGGCGCCGGGGAGCCTTGGGGGCCTCCTCGACCGTCTCGACCGTCTCGGCGGCCACGGGGGCCTCAGCCGCCGCGGCGGCCTTCCTGGTCGTACGGCGGCGGGGGGCCTTGGGGGCTTCCTCCACCGTCTCGGCAGTCTCGACCGTCTCGGCGACCTCGGCGGTCACCGGGGCGGCCTCGGCGGCCTTCCTGGCGGTGCGACGGCGCGGAGCCTTGGGGGCCTCCTCGACGACCTCGACCGGTGCCGGCGCCACGGTGGTGGCGGCAGCGGCCGCGGCGGCGGCCGCCGCGGTCTCCGGAGTCTGGAAGGTCACCGTCTCGGCCTCGGGCCGGGCGATCCGGGCGCGGCGGCGGCGCGGAGCCTTGGGGGCCTCCTCGACCGTGTCCACGGCCACGGGAGCCGCCTGGGCGACCGGCGCCTTCTCGGCCACGCGAGCCGCGGGGGTCCTGGCGGGGGCCGCGGGGGCCTCAGCGACCGCAGCGGCGGCGGGGGCCACGGCCGTCGCGACGCCGCCCGTGCGGGTGCGGCGACGACGACGCGGGGTGCGCGGCTCCGCCGACTCGTCCTCCGCCACCGGGGCGGCGGACGGAGCGGTGGTGGCGGTGGTGGCGGCGGTCTCGTCGACCGTCGCACCGCCCCGCGTACGGCGACGCTGGCGCGGGGTGCGCGTACGGGCCGGGCGTTCCTCGGCCGGGGCGGCCGCGGCCGCCTTCTTCCGGCCGCGTCCGCCGGGCTCGCCCAGGTCCTCGAGCTCCTCCGCGCCCAGACCCGCACGGGTCCGCTCGGCACGCGGCAGCACACCCTTGGTGCCCGCCGGGATGTCCAGCTCCTCGAAGAGGTGCGGCGAGGTGGAGTACGTCTCCGGCGGGTCCGGGAAGCCGAGGTCGAGCGTCTTGTTGATCAGCTGCCAGCGCGGGATGTCGTCCCAGTCGACGAGGGTGACGGCGATGCCCTTGGCCCCGGCTCGGCCGGTACGGCCGATGCGGTGGAGGTAGGTCTTCTCGTCCTCGGGCGACTGGTAGTTGATCACGTGCGTGACGCCGTCGACGTCGATGCCCCGCGCGGCGACGTCGGTGCAGACGAGCACGTCGACCTTGCCGTTGCGGAACGCGCGCAGGGCCTGCTCGCGGGCGCCCTGGCCGAGGTCGCCGTGGACCGCGCCCGAGGCGAAGCCGCGCTGGGCGAGCTGGTCGGCGATGTCGGCCGCCGTGCGCTTGGTGCGGCAGAAGATCATCGCGAGCCCGCGGCCGTTGGCCTGCAGGATGCGGGAGACCATCTCCGGCTTGTCCATGGAGTGCGCGCGGTAGACGCGCTGCGTGGTGTTGCGCACGGTCGCGCCCTCGTCGTCCGGCGAGGTGGCGTTGATGTGCGTGGGCTGCGACATGTAGCGACGGGCCAGGCCGATGACGGCGCCCGGCATGGTCGCCGAGAACAGCATGGTCTGACGCTTCACCGGAAGCATCTTGATGATCTTCTCGACGTCGGGCAGGAAGCCCAGGTCGAGCATCTCGTCCGCCTCGTCGAGGACCAGGGCCCTGACGTGGGAGAGATCGAGCTTGCGCTGGCCGGCCAGGTCGAGCAGCCGGCCGGGGGTGCCGACGATCACGTCGACGCCCTTCTTGAGGGCCTCGACCTGGGGCTCGTACGCCCGGCCGCCGTAGATGGCGAGCACGCGGACGTTACGGACCTTGCCGGCGGTCAGCAGGTCGTTCGTCACCTGGGTGCACAGCTCACGGGTGGGGACGACCACCAGCGCCTGCGGCGCGTCGGTCAGCTGATCGGGGCGCGCCCGGCCGGCCTCGACGTCCGCGGGGACGGTGACCCGCTCCAGGAGGGGCAGTCCGAAACCGAGCGTCTTGCCGGTGCCGGTCTTGGCCTGGCCGATGACGTCGCTGCCGGAGAGCGCGACCGGGAGGGTCATCTCCTGGATCGGGAAGGGGGACACGATGCCGACGGCTTCGAGCGCCTCGGCCGTCTCGGGAAGGATCCCGAGCTCTCGGAAAGTCGTAGTCAGGGTGCTGCCTCTTCTGTGAGACGCGGCCTGAGGCGAACGAAGGGGGTCGTACCGTGCCGATTCACTTCCGGCCGGATCGGACACGTCCCGGATCAGTCGGATCCTGGATCGTGAAGATCACAGCCGGGTGGCACGGGACCACTGCCGTCGCTCGAGCGTCATACCGCTTGAGGGACCCTTCCGCGGTGCGCGGGGAGGGCTGTCGGGTCGGAGCCAGTCGGGCCACCGACCGGGCATCCTCATTCATGAGATGGCCCACCGGGTACGTCCGAACGTGCGAAAGCATGTCCGCATACTCAGCAGGCGCTTTATCACTGTACCCCGGATTCGCGCAGGTGTGTTGGGAGAATTCGTAATGAGGGCGCGGTCACAGTGACTGACCAGGGCCTTCCCCCGCCCGGAGAGCGGGCTATTGTGCGCTTCATGGAGACGCCTGACAACGCCACATCTGCCGAGGAACCCACCGGGATCGCCGCCCAGGACTGGGCCACGGCCTCCGCCGAGCCCCAGTACCGCGCCGCGGTCGTCGACCTTCTGGGCGCGCTGGCCTACGGCGAGCTGGCGGCGTTCGAACGGCTCGCCGAGGACGCCAAGCTCGCGCCGACCCTCGCGGACAAGGCCGAGCTGGCGAAGATGGCCTCCGCCGAGTTCCACCACTTCGAGCAGCTGCGGAACCGGCTCACCGCCGTGGACGCCGAGCCGACGGCCGCGATGGAGCCCTTCGCCAAGGCGCTCGACGACTTCCACCGCCAGACGGCGCCGTCCGACTGGCTGGAAGGCCTGGTCAAGGCGTACGTCGGCGACTCGATCGCCAGCGATTTCTACCGCGAGGTCGCGGCCCGGCTGGACTCCGACACGCGACGGCTCGTGCTGTCCGTGCTCGACGACACCGGCCACGGCAACTTCGCCGTGGAGAAGGTCCGCGCTGCCATCGAGGCCGACCCGCGGCTCGGCGGGCGCCTCGCGCTGTGGGCGCGCCGGCTGATGGGCGAGGCGCTCTCCCAGGCCCAGCGCGTGGTCGCCGAGCGCGACGCCCTGTCGACGATGCTGGTCGGCGGCGTGGCGGACGGCTTCGACCTCGCGGAGGTCGGCCGGATGTTCTCCCGTATCACCGAAGCCCACACCAAGCGGATGGCGGCGCTGGGCCTGGCCGCCTAGGCGTCAACAGCGGCTGCGGTCGGCGGCGCTGTTCACGCCGCCGCTGATCGGCGCAGACGGCGCGCGGCCGGACGGATCAGCAGGGAGAGCAGCACCGCCGCCACGGCGACGGCGCCGACGAGGGTCGCCAGGACATGGCCGGGGCCGAGCGCCCCGTGGGTCACCAGAGCGCCGAAGACGGCGCCGAGTGAGCCCGTCGTGAGGACGGCCCCACGTCCGGGGAGGCGGTCGGGCAGCCGGTGCACGGCCGCCCAGGCCAGGGCGAGTCCGAGCAGGGCGGAGCCGAGGGCTTCCAGGAACACGGGATCACCTCGCGTGCGGAGCGGAGCGGGCAATTCGGTCGTAGGCCGTACTACCCGAACCGCTCGCAAAGCAACCCTCCCCGCCCGTCGTCACCAGCACGTTCGGCCGAAGCGCGCCGACGAGCGGGCCGACGGCGGCGCCGAAGGCCGGGCGGACGAACGGCAGACGAAAGGCCCGGCGGACGAGGTCCGCCGGGCCTTTCGCTGTATGGACGTACGTCTCAGAGCGCGCCGAAGCCCACCCGGCGCACCGCCGGCTCGCCGATCTCCACGTACGCGATCTTCTCGGCCGGGATCAGGACCCTGCGGCCCTTCTCGTCCGTGAGGCTGAGCAGCTGCGCCTTGCCGGCCAGCGCGTCGGCCACCGCGCGCTCGACCTCCTCGGCGGACTGCCCGCTCTCCAGAACGATCTCCCGGGGTGCGTGCTGCACGCCGATCTTGACCTCCACGGCTATGTCCCTCCGAACGGTCAGCGTTGCGCGGTTCCCGCGCCGTACGCTGCACACATTAGCCCGGTGAGGGGACACGCACGGCGCAGCCGCTCAACGCCAGGAGCGAACACTCCGGCCGTGCGGGAAAGAGGCCCCCGGGCGGCGGCGCGGACCGGCCGGGGCCGGTCAGTGGCCCTCGGCGCTCAGCTGCCCCTCGGACGGGTGCAGCGGGAAGCCCGCGATGCCGCGCCAGGCCAGTGAGGTGAGCAGCGCCACCGCCTTGTCGCGCGGGATCGCCGACTCGCTGGAGAGCCAGTAGCGCGCCACGACCTGGGAGACGCCGCCGAGGCCCACGGCCAGCAGCATCGACTCGTCCTTGGAGAGCCCCGTGTCCTCCGCGATGACGTCGGAGATCGCCTCCGCGCACTGGAGGCTGACCCGGTCCACCCGCTCGCGCACGGCGGGCTCGTTGGTCAGGTCGGACTCGAAGACGAGGCGGAACGCGCCGCCCTCGTCCTCCACGTACGCGAAGTAGGCGTCCATGGTCGCCGCGACCCGGAGCTTGTTGTCCGACGTCGACGCGAGCGCGGTGCGCACGGCCTGGAGGAGCGCCTCGCAGTGCTGGTCGAGAAGCGCCAGGTAGAGCTCCAGCTTTCCGGGGAAGTGCTGGTACAGCACCGGCTTGCTGACACCCGCCCGTTCGGCGATGTCGTCCATCGCGGCGGAGTGGTAGCCCTGTGCGACGAACACCTCCTGGGCCGCCCCGAGGAGCTGGTTCCGTCGGGCTCGGCGCGGCAGGCGCGTGCCCCGAGGGCGTGCTGCCTCTGTCTGCTCGATGGCTGTCACGCCGCCTCCCAAAAATCGATCCATGCGCGCTGTGGCGTCGCGCCCGCCATCGTACTTTTGGGTAACCCGGCTGTGCGCGGTGCGGACGCAGAATTTCACGGACCGGACGCCGGGAACGGTCGGCAATTCAACATTAAACCGAACAAATCAGCGGTAGTCGTCTTCGTCCAGAGAGACGACGCGTGCCTGTTCAGAGGCGTCCGCCTCGTTGGCCGACTCCTGTTCGAGATGCGTGTGCGGCTCGTCCTCGCGCTGCTGCAGATCAGCGTGCTGCTCGGCCGCGTCGGCCTCGGGGGTCTCCTCGTCGAGCACTGGGTCCTCTTCCTCGGCGAATGTGTCCGGCTCGTTCGGATCGACAGTCATGCGGTTCCTCTCCGGCACGCGGTTCCTTCCCGATGACCCTCTCCTACGAGCGTAGGAGCACACCTCTCGCGGCGCACCCCATCCTGTGACGCCCCACACACGCGCCAGGGCGTGATCGTCTCGTAATATTGCGGCCATGTCGTCGACCGAGCTTCCGGAGACCCGGACCGCCGCCGCCCCGCCCGGGGCGCGGACCCGCACCGTACGGGTCGCCGACGGCGAGGAGTTGCGCTCGGTCGTGCTGCCCGGGCTCACCCTCACCGTGCGCGCCCGGCCGGGCAACCGGCCCGGCCTCCCGCCCGCGCTGTACGTCCACGGACTCGGCGGCTCGTCGCAGAACTGGTCGGCCCTGATGCCGCTGCTCGCCGACCACGTCGACGGCCAGGCCGTCGACCTCCCCGGCTTCGGCGACTCGCCGCCGCCCGACGACTCCGACTACTCGGTCACCGGCCACGCGCGCGCCGTCATCCGACTGCTCGACGTGGAGGGCCGCGGCCCGGTCCACCTCGTCGGCAACTCCCTCGGCGGCGCCGTCGCCACCCGCGTCGCCGCCGTCCGGCCCGACCTGGTGCGCACCCTGACCCTGGTCTCCCCGGCCCTGCCCGAGCTGCGCGCCCAGCGCACCGCCTGGCCGACCGCGCTGCTCGCCCTGCCCGGCGTCGCCTCCCTCTTCTCCCGGCTGACCCGGGACTGGACCCCGGAGCAGCGCGTCCGCGGGGTCATGGCGCTCTGTTACGCCGACCCCGGCCGGGTCACCGACGAGGGCTTCCGGCATGCTGTGGAGGAGATGGAACGGCGCCTGGAACTCCCGTACTTCTGGGACGTCATGGCACGGTCCTCGCGTGGCATCGTGGACGCGTACACGCTCGGCGGGCAGCACGGACTGTGGCGCCAGGCGGAGCGGGTGCTCGCGCCGACGCTGCTCGTCTACGGTGTCCGCGACCGGCTCGTGTCGTTCCGGATGGCGCGCAGGGCGGCGGCGGCGTTCCGCGGCTCGCGGCTCCTGACTCTTCCGGACGCCGGGCACGTGGCCATGATGGAGTACCCGGAGACGGTCGCTCAGGCCGTCCGGGAGCTGATCGAGGCGGAACGGCGGACCGGGCAAGCCGAAGAAGAGGCCGCACCGGCCGAACGGGCCGCACGGGCCACACGGGCCGAGAAGGCCGAACCGGCCGAGCGGGCCGGCACAGACGACAGTGGCGGGAGCTGATCCGGGGCGTGGGACGACATAGTCGGAGGGGGCCCGCGCCCGCTCCCGCCGCCGATACGGCCCGGCGGGAGAGCGCCGGGCAGGGACAAGGGCAGGAACAGGGGCAGGGGCCGGGCCGCCGTCGGCGCTCGCCCGACGAGGACGCCTCCGGCCGGAACGCCTCCGGCCAGGGCGGATACGCCCAGGACGCCCACGGCCGGGAGACATACGGTCAGGAGCCTTACGTCCAGGGCGGGTTCGCCCGCCGCGAGGGCAACGGCCAGGGCTCGTACGGCGGGGCCGCTCCCCAGGGACGGGAGGGATACGGCCGGACGGCGACGGCGTACGGGCAGGCCCTCTGGGACACGCCCGCGCACGGCACCCCGGCCCACGCCGCCCCCGCCGACGCACCCGTACGGGGAGGGCACCCCGGTCACGCCGAGGGCGCCTCACCCTCCGAACGCTACGGCGACTGGCAGGGCGTGCCCCGTACCGCCCCGCAACCCCCGGGCTCGCAGGCCCCGTTCATCCCCGCCCCCCGGCGTGGGACCGACGCCGACGCGACCGCCGGGACGCCCGCGGATCTGCCCGCCGACGAGCCCGCGGAGGACCGGGCCGGGACGCCCGCGGCCAGGAACGGCGGCAAGGGGCGCACCCTCACCGGCATCGCCGCGGCCGCCGTCACCACCGTCCTCGCCGTCGTCGTGGCCGGCCAGGTCGCCGAGAGCGAGGCCGGCGGGCCCCTCGCCCACGCGGCCGACGGGCCCGCCGACCGTGCCGTCGAGGACGGGGCCGCCTCGCGCTCCGACAACCGGATCGTCCCGGCGGAGCCCGCGCCCGCCGCACCCGCCGTGCCCGTCGTGCAGCCGACGTACGAGCAGCTCATGACCCGCCAGTTCCCCATCGACCCGAAACTCCGGGGTTCGGGCGACTTCGAGGCCGTCCCCGGCTTCGACAAGGCTCCCGGCAAGGGGCGCAAGGTGCGCTACCGGGTCGACGTCGAGAAGGGGCTCGGACTCGACGCGAAGCTCTTCGCGCGGGCGGTGCAGACCACCCTCAACGACGAGCGGAGCTGGGCCGGCAAGGGCGCGATGTCCTTCGAGCGGATCTCCAGCGGAGAGCCGGAGTTCGTGATCACCCTGGCCAGCCCCGGCACCACCGGCACCTGGTGCGCCAAGTCCGGCCTGGACACCACCGTCGACAACGTCTCCTGCGACTCCGCCTCCACGTCCCGGGTGATGATCAACGCCTTCCGGTGGGCGCAGGGGGCGGAGACCTTCGGCCCCAAGGCGATGCTCGCCTACCGCCAGATGCTCATCAACCACGAGGTCGGCCACCGTCTCGGGCACGACCACGTGAGCTGCCGTACGCCGGGCGCGCTCGCTCCCGTGATGCAGCAGCAGACCAAGTCCCTCGACGTCGACGGCATCAGATGCCGGCCCAACCCCTGGGTGAACCCGACGGGTTGACGGCCGGACGCCCGTCCGCCCGCGTCCCCTCGCGGACGCCGCGCGCCCCCGCCTTCGCCGCGCCGCCCGGCCGCGCCCGTCGGCCGTCGGGACCGGCGCTGCCCGGACGGCCCTCAGGACAGGCCGAAAGCCTCACGTTGGGTAACCGAAACGCGTCTTAGCGCCACAGAACGCGACCCGGGTGCGAAAGTTACGTGCATTCACCCCTTCCAGTGGCGCGACGGACAACCGTCCATCGCGCTACCGGCTTATCCGCTTACGTTCTTCCCGCTGCGCGTCGCCGTACCGAAGGCGACGGCGACCGAGGGAGATCGGGGTGTTCCCCATGCGGATCGGACTGCTCACCGAGGGTGGCTACCCGTACGCCACGGGTGAGTCCCGGCTCTGGTGCGACCGGCTCGTGCGCGGGCTCTCCCCGCACGAGTTCGACGTCTACGCCCTCAGCGGCAGCGCCCAGCAGGAGGACGGCGGCTGGGTCGACCTGCCCGAGCGGGTCCGCAGCGTCCGCACGGCGCCCCTGTGGGCACCCGAGGACGACGGCCACACCTACGGGCGTCGCGACCGCCGCGCCTTCGCCGGCCACTTCCGCGCGCTCGCCACCGGCATCTGCGCGGACGGCGACGCGGAGGCGCCCGACGAGGCGGGCGGGAGCGAGGCGGCGGACCGGCGCGGAGCGGCGGGACACTCCTTCGCCGAGGGGCTCTACGGCCTCGCCGAACTCGCCCGCGAACGCGGGGGGCTCTACGCCGCCCTCCGCTCCGAACTCGCGGTCCGCACGCTGGAGTCGGCCTGTCGCGCCCCCCGCGCACGCCGGAGCCTGGCCGGCGCCACCGTCCCCGACTACCTCGCCTTCGTCGACCGGCTGGAACGCGCCCTGCGCCCGCTCTCGCTCGACTGGTACGCCGAGGACGCCCTCGGCGCGGTCGACCTGTGCCACGCCGCCTCGGGCGGGTCGGCGGCGCTCCCCGGCCTGTTGGCCAAACGCTTCTTCGGCACTCCGCTGCTGGTCACCGAGTACGGCGTCCATCTCCGCGCGCACTACCTCACGGCCCTCGACGCGCCCGTCTCCGCACCGGTCCGGGCCCTCCTCGCCGCCTTCCACGGACGACTGGCCGCGGAGGTCTACCGCGAGGCCGCGCTCCTCACCCCCGGCAACACCCACGCCCGGCGCTGGCAGGAGAGGTGCGGTGCCGACCGGGCCAAGCTGCGCACGGTCTACCCCGGTATGGACCCGGGGCGATTCGCCGAGATCGGCGAGGACGAGGAGAGCGGCGACCCGGCCACCCTCGTCTGGGTCGGCCGGGTCGAACCGGCCAAGGACCTGATCGCCCTGCTGCACGCCTTCGCCGAGGTCCGCGCGGCGCAGCCCGACGTACGGCTGCGGATCATCGCCGCGCCGGTGCGCGAGCCGGGCGCGGAGGCGTACCTCGCGCACTGCCGGGCGCTCGCGGCCCAGCTCTTCCCGGACGAGGCCGCCGGGGCGCACGCCGTCGGCGAGAGTCCGGTCGCCTTCGAGGAGATCGGCGGCCCCGAGGCGCCGACGCTCGCCGAGGCGTACGGCGCGGGCGCGGTCGTGGTGCTCTCCAGCGTCGTCGAGGGCTTCCCGATCAGCCTGGTCGAAGCGATGTTCTGCGCCCGGGCGACGGTCTCGACGGATGTCGGCGCGGTCGTCGAGGTGATCGGCGGAACGGGGCTCGTGGTGCCCCCGCGCAACCCTCGGGCGCTCGCCGACGCCTGCCTGGCGCTGCTGCGCGACCCCGAGCGCCGTTACCGCCTGGGCGCCGCGGCGCGCGCCCGCGCGCTCGAACTCTTCACGGTCGACCAGAACCTCGCGGCGTTCCGCGGCATGTACCTGGAACTCCTCTCCCACTCGCCGGTGCGCCGCCGGGCCGCCGAGGGCGTCCCCTTCGCCCATCCGGCCGAGGCGTACGTCCCCGGCGCCTGGGCGGACCAGCCGGTGAGCGCGACCGCCGGTGCGGGAGACCCCGATGCCTGAAGGAGGCACCCCCATGCGTGGCCCCGCCGCCCCCACGAGCCCCGGCCCCTGGGACTCCCGCTCCGAGGCACTCCTGGAGACGCAGGCCCTCGCGACGCTCTTCCCGTCACCGGCCACCGCCCCCGCGGACGCGACCGCCGAGACGACCACCGCCCCGTGGCCGGAGCCCTCCGCGCCCACCGCCCCGCCCCTCGCCCCCCGCCCGGAGGCCGAGCCGGCCCACCCGCGGGAGACCGGCACCGTCTGTGCCCCCGTGCACGGCGGCCCGCCCGGAGCGGGGAGCACCCCCGCCGCCGCGCTCCCGCAGCCGGAGGCGGTACGCGGGGGCGCGCCCGCGTACCGGCGGGGGCCCGTCGATCCCGTCAAGGTGCTCATGCACCGGCATCGGGAGCTGTGCGAGCGGGCCGTCGATCCGTTGGAGATCGCCGCAGGGCTCGAGGCGCACGGGGTCACCGACCGGACCGCCGCGCGGTTCCGGCACCGGGACGTGTTCTCGCTCGCCGAGGAGCTGTACGCCCGGGTGCCGCGCGGCGACGGGGCGCCCGCGCGCCCCGAGCCCGAGCCGGGGTCGCGCCCCGGGTGGGCGGGGTGGACGCTCCGGGCCTTCCTGCCCGGCGCCGTCGCCGCCCCCGCCGTCGGCGGCCTCGCGCTCACCCAGGGGTCCCTGCGTTTCGCCGTCGGCGTCGCCGGGGCCCTCGGCCTGGCCGTCGCGCTCGTCGTCGCCGTCCGGGGCGGCCCCCTGCGCGCCGCCGGCCGCACCGCCCCCGCCGCCCACCTCTGGACCCTGTGGCTCCTCGCGTACGTCCTCGGCGGGGACGGACTCCTCCGGGAGACGCTGACCGGCGGCCCCGAAGGAGGCTGGACCCTCACCCCCGGGCCCCTCCTCGCCCTCGCCCTCGCCGTCGTCCCCGCCGCCTGGTGCGCCCACCTCTTCTCCGCGCGAGCCCGCCGCAGGCTCGCCGCCAGCCGAGGCCTGGAGGACTTCGCCGCGGGCACCCGGCCCCTGCTCCTCCTCGCCGTCGCACTCCACACGGCCGCCCTCGCCGCCTTGCTGGGCCTGACCGGCTTCGCGCCCGGCGCCCTCGCCCTCGGCGCCCTGCTCCTGCTCGCCCGGCTCCTCACCGTCCACGGCTCCGCCGACACGGCGGCCAACGGCCTCGCCGCCGCCTGCGCCGCCGAAGCCCTCGCCCTCGCGTCCGTCCTCGCCGCCAGGATCCCCGGCTGCGACGTCCTCGCGGTGCCCGTCCGCACCCTCGTCGACACCTGGGGCCCCGGCGCCCTTCCCACCCTCGTCTGCGGCGCCGCGGCCGTCGGCCTCCTGGCCCACGCCACCGTCGCCCTCTCCCGGGCCTCGGCCCACGCCAACCCCTAGGGGGTGTCATGCCGATCAGGCCGGGCTCGCGTGCCCTGGTGCCGCGCCTCGCCGGGTGCCCGTCGGTCGCCGACGCTCCACGTCGCGTCCCTCCCGCGCCCCGCGATCCGAGGACCCGGACGCCGGAATCCCGCCCGCCGGTCCGGCCTCGTCGCCATGACATCCCCTGAACCCCGACGCACCCGCGGAGCCGACGCCGCGGGCGCGTCCCCCGCGCAGGACCCATTCCAAGGAGACGAAAGAGACATGACCTCCCTACACCCCGCAACGGCCGGTCGGCGAGAAGGGGCCGCACGATGAGGGTGCTGCTGCTCGGAGCCAACGGATTCATCGGCCGCTTCGTCGCCGACCGGCTGCTCGCCGACCCGGCGGTCCACCTCACCGCGCTCGGACGCGGCGACGACGCCGACGTGCGGTTCGACCTCGCCGGCGGCAGCCCCGGCGCGCTGACCCGGTTCCTGGACGCCGTCCACCCGGGCGTCGTCGTCAACTGCGCCGGCGCCACCCGCGGCGGCGCCCGCGACCTGACCCGGCACAACACCGTCGCCGTCGCCACCGTCTGCGAGGCCCTGCGCCGCAGCGGCTGCGGCGCCCGCCTGGTCCAGGTCGGCTGCGCCTCCGAATACGGGCCCTCCCAGCCCGGCTCCTCCACGGCCGAGGACGCCGTGCCCCGCCCCGGAGGCCCGTACGGCGTCTCCAAACTCGCCGCCACCGAACTCGTCCTCGGATCCGGACTCGACGCGGTCGTGCTGCGGGTGTTCTCCCCGGTCGGACCGGGCACCCCCGCCGGCTCCCCGCTCGGCCGCCTCGCCGAGGCCATGCGCCGCGCCATGCAGGCCGGCGACGGCGAGCTGAAGCTCAGCGGCCTCGGCGTGCAGCGCGACTTCGTCGACGTGCGGGACGTCGCCCGCGCCGTCCACGCCGCCTCGCTCTCCGCCGCCCAGGGCGTCGTCAACATCGGCACCGGTCGCGCGGTCAAGCTCCGCGACGCCGCCGCCGTCCTCGCCCGGGTCGCCGGATACGCCGGGACCCTGCACGAGCTGGACGGCCCGCCCCAGCGGCCGGTCATCGGCGCCCCGCGCACCGAGACCATCGCCGAACAGCTGGCCGCCGCGCCCTACCCGTACCCCGACGGCTGCGGCAGCTGGCAGCAGGCGGACGTCCGCACCGCGCGCGACCGGCTCGGCTGGCGGCCGAGGATCAACCTCGAGGAGTCCCTCGCCGACATCTGGATGGAGGCGGCATGCCGCATCTGACCACGAGCGCGGAGGCCGTCCAGGAGATGGGCTTCGGCGTCCCCGGCTACGCCCACCCGCTGCTCGCCCCCGTCGAGTGGGCCGAGCTGACCCGCCCCGGCACCCCCCTGCACTGGGCCGTCCTCAACGTCGCCGAAGGCCCCGGTGCCCGCCCCGACCCGCACTGCCTGGAGGCGGCGGGCAAGCTCCGCAACGCCGGTGTCAGGGTCCTCGGGCACCTGGACCTCTGCCACGGCTCCCGCGCCTTCGGCGAGATCGTCTCGGACGCCCACCGGTTCCTGGACTGGTACCGGGTCGACGGCTTCTACCTGGACCGCTGCCCGACCGACCGGGTGGACCTGCCGGAGGTCCGGCGCCTCACCGCCACCCTGGAGGCGGTGCTCGACGGCGAGGCCCACCTGGTCCTGGCCCACGGCACCCACCCGTACCCCGGCTACGCCGAGACGGCCGACCAGCTGGTCACCTTCTCGGGGCCGTGGACGGACTACCGCTGGTCGCAGGTGGCCGAGTGGACCGCGGACTACCCGCCGGAGAAGTTCGTCCACCTCGTGCACGGGGTGCCGCGCAGCCATCTCGACGAGGCGATGCGGATCGCCCGCTGGCAGGGCGCGGGGACGATCTTCTTCACGGACCGCGGGGATCAGGCGGGACAAAGCGACCCATTCCAAACCCTGCCCGGCTACTGGGACGAAATCGTCTCGCGCATTGGACCGGGTGTCTCGGAATGAGAAGGGGCGTGGCAGTGTTACGGGGAGAACAACCGTACTGACATACCGACCAACGGAGCCCCCGTGTCGCTGCCACCCCTGGTCGAGCCGGCTGCCGAGCTCACCGTAGACGAGGTCCGCAGGTACTCCCGCCACCTGATCATCCCGGATGTCGGGATGGACGGGCAGAAGCGTCTGAAGAACGCCAAGGTGCTGTGTGTCGGCGCCGGCGGCCTGGGTTCGCCGGCCCTGATGTACCTGGCCGCGGCGGGCGTGGGCACGCTCGGCATCGTGGAGTTCGACGAGGTCGACGAGTCGAACCTGCAGCGTCAGATCATCCACAGCCAGGCGGACATCGGCCGGTCCAAGGCCCAGTCCGCGAAGGACTCGGTCCTCGGTATCAACCCGTACGTGAACGTGATCCTCCACGAAGAGCGGCTCGAGGCCGACAACGTCATGGAGATCTTCGGCCAGTACGACCTGATCGTCGACGGCACCGACAACTTCGCCACGCGCTACCTCGTCAACGACGCGTGCGTGCTGCTGAACAAGCCGTACGTATGGGGCTCGATCTACCGCTTCGACGGCCAGGCCTCCGTCTTCTGGTCCGAGCACGGCCCCTGCTACCGCTGCCTCTACCCGGAGCCCCCGCCGCCGGGCATGGTCCCCTCCTGCGCCGAGGGCGGCGTCCTGGGCGTGCTCTGCGCGTCCATCGGCTCCATCCAGGTCACCGAGGCGATCAAGGTCCTCGCCGGCGTCGGCGACCCGCTGGTCGGCCGACTGATGATCTACGACGCCCTGGAGATGCAGTACCGCCAGGTCAAGGTCCGCAAGGACCCGGACTGCGCCGTCTGCGGTGAGAACCCGACCGTCACCGAGCTCATCGACTACGAGGCCTTCTGCGGCGTCGTGTCCGAGGAGGCGCAGGAGGCGGCGCTCGGCTCGACGATCACTCCCAAGCAGCTCAAGGAGTGGATCGACGAGGGCGAGGACATCGACATCATCGATGTCCGCGAGGTCAACGAGTACGAGATCGTCTCGATCCCCGGGGCCCGTTTGATCCCGAAGAACGAGTTCCTGATGGGCAACGCGCTCCAGGACCTCCCGCAGGACAAGCGGATCGTCCTGCACTGCAAGACGGGTGTCCGCAGTGCGGAAGTCCTCGCCGTGCTGAAGTCCGCGGGCTTCGCGGACGCGGTGCACGTCGGCGGCGGCGTGATCGGCTGGGTCCACCAGATCGAGCCCGAGAAGCCGGTCTACTGACCGCTCGCCCTCTCGGCTCCTCCGCATGACGGAAGGGTCCGGACCCGGGATCGGGTCCGGGCCCTTCCGCGTGTGCGGCCCGCCGTCCCGCTATCCGCAGGTCTTCCCGTAGGCCGGGACCTTGCCGTCAAGCAGGTACGCGTCGATCGTCCGCGTCGCGCAGGACGCCGAGCCGTACGAGCCGTGACCCTCGCCCTTGTTGGTGACGAGGATGCCGACGCCCTCGCCCAGCTCCTTCGCCATCCGCTCCGCCCCCTCGTACGGGGTCGCGGGGTCGCCGGTCGTACCCACGACGAGGATCGGGCCCGCGCCCGGCGCGCTCACGTCCTGGTCGGCCCGCTCGCCCGGCACGGGCCAGTTCGCGCACCAGCCGGCCGTGTCCCATGCCAGGAACTCGCCGAAGACCGGGGAGAGCCCGCGGAACCCGGGCAGCAGGGCCCGCGCCTGGGCGGGCGTCGGACGCTCGCTGGAGTCGGCGCAGGAGATCGCCCGCTGGGAGTGGGACTGGGTGGAGTAGTGCCCGGACGCGTCGCGGTCGTTGTAGAAGTCGGCGAGCCGCAGCAGTTCGCCGCCGGAGCCGTTCTCCGCCGCCCGCAGGGCCGAGGTCAGCATGGGCCAGTTGCCCTGCGAATAGAGCGTGACCGCGATGCCGATGGTCGCGAGGCCCTGCGTCAGCCTGCGCTCGCCGACCCGCAGCGGCTGCCGGTCGAGGCGCTGGAGGAACGCGGCGATCCGAGCCGTACCGGCCTTCGGGTCCTGGCCGGTGCTCTTCAGGTAGTTGTCCAGGGCCCGCTGGAAGCCGACGGTCTGGTTGCGGGCGTGACCCGTGCCGTCGGCGGTGGGGTCGACGACCGCGTCGAGGACCGTACGGCCGACGTTCGCGGGGAACAGGTGGGCGTAGGCGCCGCCGAGCTGGGTTCCGTAGGAGATGCCGAAGTAGTTCAGGTCGGCGTCGCCCAGGACGTGGCGGATCAGGTCCAGGTCCCGTGCCGTCTCGGACGTCGTGGTGTGCGGGATGACCTTGCCGGAGCGGCGGGCGCAGCCGGCCCCGAAGTCGGTGGCGTCCCGGAGGAAGGCCGTCTCCTCGGCGGCCGTGTCCGGAGTGAGGTCGACCGTCTTCTCGGCGGCCGCCTGCTCCTCGTCGTCCCGGCAGACCACCCCGGCGCTCCGGTGGACGCCTCGGGGGTCGAAGCCGACCAGGTCGTACCGGCGGTTGAGGTTGCCGTACTCGGCGGCCGCGCGGGGCAGGATGTCGACGCCGGAGGCGCCCGGGCCGCCGAAGTTGAAGAGCAGCGAACCGATCCTCTTCTTCGGGTCGCGGGCCTCCTTGCGGATCAGCGCGATGGGGATGGTCTCCCCGGTGGGCCGGGCGTGGTCCAGGGGGACCGTGACGGTCGCACAGCGCCAGTCGGCCCCGGGCCGCTCGCCGCCCTCGGGCGCCTCGCAGCGCTTCCACCGCGGCCGCTGCCCGGTGAGCGCGGCGGGAAGCCCGGGACGTTCGGCTGCGGCCGACGGCTTGGCGTCGGACGGGGGAGGAGGCGTCGTACGGGAGGCGCCGGGGGCGGTCCCGGCGCTCGTGCAGCCGGCCGCCAGCAGCCCGGTGACGGCCAGGGCGGTCACCCGTACCCGTATCGACAGACGTGGTGTGGACAAGCGAACCCCCGTGACCCGGACCGGAAAACGCCATCCTAGATCGCGTCCGGAGCGTCCCGCCCGGGCCGCGGCGTCCGGCGGGGGCCGGCCCGCGGAGCGGCTACTTGCAGACCGTCCCCGAGGCGGGGACCTTGCCCTGCAGGAAGTAGCCGTCGACCGTGTTCTGGACGCACTTGTTGCCGCTGTTGTAGGCGCCGTGGCCCTCGCCCTCGTACGTCACCTCCACGCCGACGCCCTTGCCCAGCGCGTCCACCATCGCCCGGGTGCCCTCGTACGGGGTCGCCGGGTCGCCGGTCGTGCCGAGGACCAGGATCGGGGCGGAGCCGGGAGCGGAGACGTCCGGGTGCTCCCAGGTGCCGGGCACCGGCCACTGCGAACAGCTCGCCAGGGCCCAGCCCATGAAGTCGCCGAAGACGGCCGAGGCCTCCCGGAACTCAGGGAGCCGTTCCTTCGCCTGCCCGAGGGTGTAGCGCTCCTTGAAGTCGCGGCAGTTGATGGCCGCGTTCGCCGCCTGGATGTTGCTGTAGTGGCCGTTCTCGTCGCGGCCGTTCATGGAGTCGGAGAGCGCGAGCAGCAGCCCGCCGTCGCCGCCGTCGGCCGCTTCCAGGCCCTGCTCCAGGTACTGCCAGAACTCCTTGGAGTACAGCGCCTGCGCGATGCCGTTCGTGGCCTGGGTCTGGGTGAGCTTGCGGTCCCCGATGCCCGCGATCGGCTTCTTGTCGAGCTCGGCGAGCAGCCCGGTGATGAAGGACTCGATCTCGGCCACCGTCGAACCGGGCAGGGCGCACTCGTCGCCGCGCGCCACGCAGTCCTCGGCGAAGTTGTCGAGGGCGAGCTGGAAGCCCTTGGCCTGGCCGAGGGCGCCCTCCTCGGTGCCGGAGGACGGGTCGACGACCGCGTCGAACAGGGTGCGGCCCACGTTCTTCGGGAACAGGTGGGCGTACACGCCGCCGAGTTCCGTGCCGTAGGAGATGCCGAAGTAGTTGAGCTTGTCGTCGCCGAGGACCTGGCGCATCAGGTCCATGTCGCGGGCCGCGTTCTCCGTCCCGACGTGGGGGAGCATGGCCCCGGACTCGGTCTCGCAGCCGCTCGCGTACTTCTTCTGCGCGTCCGACAGGGTGCGTTCCTCGGCCGCGTCGTCCGGGGTGAAGTCCAGGGCGTAGTACGCGTCCAGCTCCTTGTCGCTCTCGCACTCGACGCCCTCGCTGCGGCCGACCCCACGGGGGTCGAAGGAGACCAGGTCGTAGCGGGTGCGGAGCTTCTCGTAGTCCGCGGCGAAGGACGGCAGGCCGGTGATGCCGGAGCCGCCGGGGCCGCCGAAGTTGAAGACGAGGGAGCCGATGCGGTTGTTCCGGTCCACGGCCCGGGCGCGGATCAGGGCCAGCTCGACGGTCTCGCCGTCGGGATCGGCGTAGTCGCGGGGGGCTTTCATGAACGCGCACTCCCAGGTGGCGCCCCCCGGCAGCGGCGAGGGCGAGGGCCCGCCGCCCTGGGCCGCGGAGGGCGGCGGGCAGGGGGACCACTCCAGCTCCTGCGAGGCGAGCGCGGCGAGCGCCGCGGAACCGGTCGGCTTCGCCGGCTCGGCCGCCGTGTCCCCGTCGTCCGAGCACCCGGCGGCGAGCAGCACGGCTGACAGGGCGAACAGGGCGGCGCGCTGCGCGGCGGAGATCGGCATAGAGCCATCGTGGGCCGTGCGGGCCCGCCCCGCGCGGGTGGGTGGGCCACGCGGGTGGCGCAACGGCGGGCCGTGGAGGGGCCCGCCCGTCAGGCGCGGACCGGGCCCGACCCGTCACGGCTCAGAGCGCGCCCCGCTTCGTCAGCCAGTTGAAGCAGAGCCATCCGGGCAGGACGGGCAGCCACAGCGTCAGCAGCCGGTAGAGCAGCACCGCCGGGGTCGCGACCTCCAGGGGGAGACCGACCGCCACCAGGCCGAACGTCAGCGCGCCCTCGACCGCGCCGACACCGCCCGGCGTCGGCGCCGCCGAGCCGAGGGCGTTGCCCGCGAGGAAGACGACCGCCACGCTCGCGTAGCTGAGCCCCTGGCTGTCGTGGCCGAAGGCGCGGATCGAGGCGTCCAGGCAGAGCACGAAGAGACCGGTCAGCAGCAGCATGCCGCCGATGCCGGTGGCCAGCTTCATCGGCCGCTGCAGCACGTCGAGCATGCGCGGCACCACGCCCGCGAACAGCGATCGAAGCCGCGTCGACACGAACTTGCGCATGAACGGGATCGCGGTGACCACCAGGACCAGCACCGCCACCGTGAGCAGACCGGCGATGACCGTCCTCGACGGGGTGAACGACTGCGACTTCTCCGTACCGGTCAGATAGCCGAAGGCGAGCAGCAGCAGGATGTGGGCTCCGAGGCCGAACAACTGCGACGCGCCGACGCTCGCCACCGCGAGCCCCGGCCGTACCCCCGAGCGCTGGAGGAACCGGGTGTTCAGCGCCACTCCGCCGACCGCCGCCGGGGCGACGATCTTCACGAACGAGCCGGCGACCTGCGCCACGACCGTCCGCCAGAACCCCACCCGCTCCGGCACGAAACCGAGCAGGCTCATCGCCGCCGCCACATAGCTCAGCGCCGAGAACAGCACCGCCGCCGCCACCCAGCGCCAGTCGGCCTGGCTGATGGTCGACAGCGGGGTCCGGGCGATCTGCGACAGCAGGAAGTACGCGGCGACGGCGCCGGCGATCAAACTCACCAGGGTGCGCGGCTTGATCCGCTCCAGACGGACCGGCTCGACGGGCGCCTGGGGCCGGATCAGCAGCACCTGCTGACGGATCTGCGCGAGCAGGTCCTCCTCGCGGGCCTCGTCGAGCGCCTCGTCCAGCGCGCGCTTCTCGGCCTGCTTCTCCGCCTTCTCGATCCGCCGGTCCGACTTGCGGTCGATGCGGACGTCCCCCTCGCCGGAGGCCGCCTCCACGCGGGCCCGCTTCGCCGCCTCCGAGGCTTCGAGGACGGCCTCGCGCTCCCGCTTCGAACGCTCCCTGGCCAGTCTTCTGAGCGTCGCGCGTGTGGAGCGGCTCAGCGCGATCGGCTGGAGGAGGGGGAGGCAGTCGGCGATCGCGTCGGGACCGAGGATCGCCACCGCCGCGTCGACCGTCCGCTCGGCGCCGACCCGCAGGCCGAGGGTGGTGAGCAACTGGGCGATGTCCATCCGCAGGACCAGGTCGCCCGCGGCGATCTCACCGCCCCGCAGATCGGTCAGGATGACGTTGCCGGAACGATCCACCAGAATCGCGTCCCCCGCGAGCCTGCGGTGGGCGATCCGGCGCGACTGGAGTGCCCGCACCTGCCGCCAGGCGCTGCGCACCAGCTCGTCGGTGATCTCCTCGTCGTCCAGCGAGTCCAGGGTCCGCCCGCCCAGGTGTTCGTAGACGAGCATCACGGCGTCCGGGCCGAGCTCGGAGGTGGCGATCAGCTTCGGCGCGTTGGCCCCGGCGGCGATCGCCGCGTACGCCAGGAGGGCCTCCTGCTCCAGCGCCTGGCGCAGCGACACGATCGACCGGCGGGTGGTGATCGCGCGCAGAGTGATCCGCCGCCACACGCGGTAGAAGAAGCCGTGCGCCTGCTGCTCGCGGTCGACGACCGTGACGTCGAGCGGTGGCCCCTCCTCCAGCGTCACGATGTAGCGGCGGCCCCGGTCGCCGGAGTCCGAGGCGTCGGGCACCCCTTCCGCGCGCATCGCGGTGACCGGCCGGAAACCGACCCTGCGCAGGCCGGCGAGGAGTGTCTGACCGGTGGGGCGGACGTTGGGCGAGCCGACCGCGTACAGCGTCCCGTACGCCACGGTCCAGCCGATGAGGACGGTCAGGATGATCGAGAAGGCGGTGGTGTACCCGGCCACCAGCATCGTGAACGCGTCGAGCAGCAGGACCATCCACAGCACCACCCGCCAGCGTGGCCTGCGGGCCATGCCGACGGCGGTCATGTACGCGATGACCGGCGCGAGGTAGTTGTGCACGGGGTCCGTGAGCCCGCCGCCGGACTGCGGCTGGGTCAGCGCGTCCTGGATGGTGCCGGGCGCCGCCTTGGCGACCCAGAGGTCGGTGGCGAGGGTGACGCCGTGGGCGAGCACGGCGGCGAGGACGCCGTCGGCGATCCGCAGGCCGTCTCGTTTGATCAGCCGCTCGATGGCGAAGGCGACGGGCACGAGCAGGACGGCGATGCTGGAGACCAGTCCGGCGATCTTGACGAAGACGTCGGGCGCGCCGCCCGCGCCCTTGTTGATGTCCTGCTCCAGACCCGAGGTGGTGCCGTGGGCGAAGGCGGCGATGGCGACGACGAGGGCGATCGCGAGGACGCCGACGAGGAGCCGCATGAGGTCGGAGGGCCGGTGCACACGGGCGGCGAGCAGCGGCTCGTCCCCGGAGACCCGCTCACTGAGCTCGGGGTCGGGCTCGGGCTCCGGTACGGGCTCGGGTGCGGGGGTCGCCGGGGAGGCCGGGCCAGGGGGTGCGCCGGGCATGTCGGGGTGAGCCTCCTCCTCCGGAGGCTGAGCATCGTGCCCCATCACCATGTCCGTCTCTGCTTGTGCCGCTCGCGCCGCGTGCTGGTCTCGGTGTTCTTGTCGCGCTTGGTCTCGTATCACCCGTCACCGCCCGCACGATGGTGGCATGAAGCGGGGCCCGACGGAGGCATCAGGGTGTTGTCGGTGGGGTGAGGCAGGATGGTGCGGATGAGCGCCGAGGAACCTGAGGAACTTCCCGCGTACGCGGAACGGGTGCTGGAGGTCGCCGAGCTGATCCCGCCGGGCCGGGTGATGACCTACGGCGACGTGGCCGAATGGCTGGACGAGGGCGGACCGCGCCAAGTCGGCCGCGTGATGGCCCTGTACGGCGGCGCGGTGCCGTGGTGGCGCGTGGTGCGCGCCGACGGCGCGCTGCTGCCGGGACACGAGCTGCGCGCCCTCGGCCACTACCGCGCCGAGGGCACGCCCCTGCGTGAAGCGGGGCGCGCCGCCGAGGGGCACCTGCCCAAGCTCGACATGCGGCGGGCGCGGTGGGATGGCGGAACTCACACGTGACAGCTTCCGCCAAGGCAGGACGGCGCGGGGCGCGGCGGCGCCGCACGGATGACGACTCGGACGCCGTTCGTTTCCCGTAACGTCGTCGTTCGTCCCGAAGAGGCCCCCGGACGGTCTTCCGTACGGACATGCCTTCAGCACCAGCACACCATCCACCAGGACCGGCGATCCACGTGAGTACCTCCTCCACCACCCGACGTACGCGACGGGCCACCGGCGCGTACCGGCTGGTGCGTACCGCGCCGGCCCCGGTGGATCCCCCTCTCCTGGACGCAGCCCAGCGGGAAGTGGTTGACCACGACGGCGGACCGCTCCTCGTCCTCGCCGGACCCGGCACCGGGAAGACGACGACGCTCGTGGAGGCGGTCGCGGCCCGGATGGACAAGGGCGCGGACCCGGAACGGATCCTCGTCCTCACCTTCAGCCGCAAGGCCGCCGTGGAACTGCGCGACCGCATGGCGGCGCGGCTCGGGGGCGCCCGGCCGCCGCAGGCGACGACCTTCCACTCGTACTGCTACGCCCTGATCCGCGCCCACCAGGACGCCGACCTGTTCGCGGAGCCGCTGCGGCTGCTCTCGGGACCCGAGCAGGACCTCGCCGTGCGGGAGCTGCTCGCGGGCCAGATCGACCTGGAGAAGGCGGGCCTGGGCCGGGTCCGGTGGCCCGACGAGCTACGGGCCTGCCTGACCACCCGAGGCTTCGCCGACGAGGTCCGGGCCGTGCTCGCGCGCTCCCGGGAGCTCGGCCTGTCGCCGGGGGCGCTGGCGGAGTTCGCCCAGCGGGTGGGGCGCCCGGACTGGAAGGCGGCGGCCGGCTTCCTCGCGGAGTACCTGGACGTCCTGGACCTCCAGGGGGTCCTCGACTACACGGAGCTGGTGCACCGGGCCGTCCTGCTCTCGGAGAGCGTGACCCTGCCCGAGTACGACGCGGTCTTCGTGGACGAGTACCAGGACACCGATCCGGCCCAGGTGCGGCTGCTCGCCGCGCTGGCGGGCGGGACGGCGGGGGCGTCCCGCGGGGCGTCCGTGAAGGGCCGGGGGCGGGCGTCCGGCGGGCGCACGGTGGTCGCCTTCGGCGACCCCGACCAGTCGATCTACGCGTTCCGGGGCGCCGACGTCAACGGCATCCTGGACTTCCCCGACACCTTCCGGGGCCCGGACGGCCGGCCCGCGGACGTACGGGTCCTGACGACCTCCCGCCGCTTGGGCGCGCGCCTGCTGGCGGCGACCCGCCTCCTCACCCAGCGCATGCCCCTGCCCCGGCTCCCCGCCGACAAGGCCCGCGCCCACCGCGACCTCACGGCGGTGCGGGGCGGGGGGCGCGTGGAGACGTACACCTACCCGACCGCCTCCACCGAACTCGACAACATCGCCGACCTGCTGCGCCGCGCCCATCTGGAAGACGGCGTCCCGTGGCACGCCATGGCCGTCCTCGTCCGGGCGAGCACCCCGATACCGGTCCTGCGCCGCGCCCTCACCTCGGCGGGCGTCCCCCTGGAGACCGACACCGCGGACACCCCCCTCCGCCACGAACCGGCCGTGGCGCCCCTGCTGCTCGCTCTGCGCGCGGCGGCGACGGGGTCGGGGACGGAACCGGTGTCGCGGGGCGAGGTGGCGGGGGCCGAGGATGCCGGACCGGCTGGGGGGCCTCGGGCCGATGAGACCGCAGCGGGTGACGGGTCCGGCTCCGTAGGGGGCGCCGGCACCGCGGCGTCCGACGGGACCGGCGCCGGGGCGGCCTGGGGAGGCGACGGCGATACGGCCCGGGGAGGCGACGGCGATACGGCCCGGGGAGGCGACGGCGATACGGCCCGGGGAGG
>NZ_JBFASK010000003.1:277326-336143 GCF_040677675.1 Streptomyces sp. NPDC053755
GGCGACGGCGATACGGCCCGGGGTGCCCGAGCCACCGAGACCGAGCCCGACACGGCCCGGGATGCCGAGACCGAGATCGGGCCCGGCGCGGCCCTCGGCGCCCAGGGTGCCGTGTCCTCCACGGCCCGGGACGCCGCCACGGGGGCGGCCGACGGAACCGGCGCCGACACGGCCCAGGGTGCCCAGGGCACCGAGACCGACACGGCCCAGGACGCCCACGGCACCGAGCCCGACACCGCCCAGGGCACCGTCCCGTCGGGCTGGCTGGACACCGAGACCGCGCTCGCCCTGCTCGCCTCGCCGCTCGCCGGGATGGACCCCGCCGACCTCCGGAGGCTCGGGCGGGCCCTGCGGGACGAGGAGCGGGCCGGGGGGAACAAGGTGCCGCCGCCCTCCGACGTGCTGCTCACCCGCGCCCTCGCCGAGCCCGAGCGGCTCGTCGCCCACGACCAGTCCTACGCCCGCGGGGCCAAGCGCCTCGGCGACCTCCTGCGGCAGGCCCGTGCCCGCCTCGCCGCCGGAGGCACCGCCGAGGACGCCCTCTGGCTCCTGTGGAACGGCACCCCCTGGCCCGGCCGCCTGGAACGGGCCGCGCTGCGCGGCGGCGCCGCCGGGCGCAACGCCGACCGCGACCTCGACGCCGTCTGCGCGCTGTTCGAGACCGCCGCCCGGGCCGAGGACCGCGTCGGCGGGCGCGGCGCCCTCAACTTCCTCGAAGAGCTCGACGCCCAGGACATCGCCGCCGACACCCTCTCCAAGCGCCAGGCCCGTCCCGACGCCGTCCGGCTCATGACCGCCCACCGCTCCAAGGGCCTGGAATGGAGCCTGGTCGTCGTCCCCGGTGTCCAGGAGGGCCTCTGGCCCGACCTGCGCCGCCGCGGCTCTCTCCTCGAAGCCGACCGGATCGGCCGCGACGGCCTCGCCGAACCTCTCACCCCGGGCGCCCTCCTCGCCGAGGAACGCCGCCTCTTCTACGTCGCGGCCACCCGCGCCCGCGACCGCCTCGTCGTCACCGCCGTGAAGGCCCCCGCCGAGGACGGCGACCAGCCCTCCCGCTTCCTCGCCGAACTCGGCGTCGAGCCCAAGGACGTCCCGGGCCGCCCCCGCCGTCCCCTCGCCGTCGCCGCCCTCGTCGCCGAGCTCCGCGCCACCACCGTCGACCCCGCCGCCTCGCCCGCGCTGCGGGAAGCCGCGGCACAGCGCCTGGCCCGGCTCGCCGCTCTCACCGACGACGAGGACCAGCCGCTGGTCCCCGCCGCGCACCCGGACCGCTGGTGGGGCCTCTTCGAGCCGACCCACAGCACGGTCCCGCTCCGCGACCGCGACCACCCCGTGGCCCTGTCCGGCTCCGCGCTCGACCAGCTCGCCAACACCTGCGCCCTCCAGTGGTTCCTGGGCCGCGAGGTGAAGGCCGACGCGCCCGCCACCGCCGCCCAGGGCTTCGGCAACGTCGTCCACGTCCTCGCCGACGAGGTCGCCTCCGGCCGCACCCCCGCGGACCTGGACGTCCTGATGGCCCGCCTGGACTCGGTCTGGGACGCGCTCGCCTTCGACGCGCCCTGGAAGTCGGCCCAGGAGAAGGAGCACGCGCGCGTGGCGCTGGAACGGTTCCTGCGCTGGCACGTCATGGACCGCGGCGGTCGCACGCCCGCTGCCACCGAGCACGACTTCGACGTCACCCTCGAAGCCGGCGCGTACGAGGTCCGGATCCGCGGCTCCATGGACCGCGTCGAGACGGACGAGCACGGCCGCGCCTACGTCGTCGACTTCAAGACGGGCAAGTCGGCTCCCACCCGTGAGGAGGTGGCCCACCACCCCCAGCTCGCCGTCTACCAGCTCGCGGTCCGCGAGGGGGCCCTCGACGAGGTCTTCGACGGCCGCCGTCCCGCACCCGGTGGCGCCGAACTCGTACAGTTGCGCCAGCCCGCTCCCAAGAAGGAGGGCGGCGAAGCCCTCCCGCGGGTCCAGGCTCAGGAGCCCCTCGCGGGGGAGTGGGTCGGCGATCTGCTGGCCACGGCGGCGGGCCGGGTCCTCGACGAGCGCTTCACGCCCGCCACGGGACAGCACTGCACGCACTGCGCGTTCCGCGCCTCGTGCAGCGCCCAGCCGGAAGGCCGCCACATCGTCGAGTGAGGGCGCGGGACCCGCCGCCGCCTCGCCGACGAAGCCGAAGGTGATCCTCCTCTCCGCCTACGACAGGCCGGTGAGGGCCGTCGTCCCGCCGGCGGATGGGACGGTCGACCTCTCCCGACCGGGCCGGTGGCCGAGCCGCCGAGTTCCCGGGCCGGTGAGCCGACGAGCCGCCGAGTTCCCGGGCCGGTGAGCCGACGAGCCGCTCAACCCGCCGAGCCCCGGCTTACCGGGCCGCCGAGCCGTGCGCCGCCGTCGGCCCCCTCCCCGCCCGACGGCCCCGGGCGGGATTGTCGGTGGTCCCCGTTAGCCTCTTTGGAGTGACCGCACGCATCACCGACCCCGAGCAGCTCAAGGAGCTGCTCGGCATCCCGTTCACCCCGGAGCAGACGGCCTGCATCATCGCGCCGCCCGCCCCGCAGGTCATCGTGGCCGGAGCCGGTTCCGGCAAGACGACGGTGATGGCCGCTCGGGTGGTCTGGCTGGTCGGCACGGGCCAGGTCGCGCCCGAGCAGGTCCTCGGCCTGACCTTCACCAACAAGGCCGCCGGCGAGCTGGCCGAACGCGTCCGCACCGCCCTCGTCAGGGCCGGGGTCACCGACCCGGACGCCATCGACCCGGACGACCCCCCGGGCGAGCCGCGCATCTCCACGTACCACGCCTTCGCCGGACAGCTGCTCACCGACCACGGTCTGCGCATCGGCCTGGAGCCCACCTCCCGGCTCCTCGCCGACGCCACCCGCTATCAGCTCGCCGCACGTGTGCTGCGCGAGGCCCCGGGGCCGTATCCCGCCCTGACCAAGTCCTTCCCCACCCTGGTCGGCGACCTGCTCGCGCTCGACGCCGAGCTCGCCGAGCACCTCGTGCGGCCGCAGGACCTCGCGGCCTACGACTCCGACCTCCTCGACACCCTCTCCCGCGCCAAGCTGTCCAACGCCGACCTGCGCAAGGTGCCCGAGACCGCGGCCGCCCGCCGCGAACTGCTCGACCTCGTCGTCCGCTACCGCGCGGCCAAACGCTCCCGGGACCTCCTCGACTTCGGCGACCAGATCGCCCTGTCCGCCGAACTCGCCACCACCCGCCCCGAGGTCGGCGCGATCCTCCGGGACGAGTTCCGGGTGGTCCTCCTCGACGAGTACCAGGACACCTCCGTCGCCCAGCGACTGCTGCTCTCCGGTCTCTTCGGCGGCGGCAGCGGGCACGCCGTGACCGCCGTCGGCGACCCCTGCCAGGCGATCTACGGCTGGCGCGGGGCGTCCGTCGCCAACCTCGACGACTTCCCCGACCACTTCCCCTACGAGGACGGCAGCCCCGCCGCCCGCTACGCCCTCTCCGAGAACCGGCGCAGCGGAGGCCGCCTCCTCGACCTCGCCAACGGGCTCGCCGCCCCCCTGCGCGCCATGCACGCGGGCGTCGAGGCGCTGCGGCCCGCCCCCGGCGCGGAGCGCGACGGCTCGGTGCGCATCGCGCTGCTGCCCACCCACGCCGAGGAGATCGACTGGCTCGCCGACTCCCTCGCCCACCTCGTCCGCACCGGCAGGGAACCGGGCGAGATCGCCGTCCTGTGCCGCACGGCCACCGACTTCCCCGCCATCCAGGCCGCCCTGGTGGCCCGGGACGTGCCCGTCGAGGTCGTCGGCCTCTCCGGCCTGCTGCACCTGCCCGAGGTCGCCGACCTGGTCGCCGTGTGCGAGGTCCTCCAGGACCCGGGGGCCAACGCCTCCCTGGTCCGTCTCCTCACCGGCCCCCGCTGGCGCATCGGCCCCCGCGACCTGGCCCTCCTCGGCCGCCGCGCCCGGCTCCTCGTGCACCGTGAGCGGGGCGGCGGCACCGATGCCGACGAGCGCCTCGCCGCTGCCGTCGAGGGCGTCGACCCGGCCGAGGTGGTCTCGCTCGCCGACGCGCTCGACACCTTCCTGGAGTCCGGCGGCGAGGACGACGGCCTGCCGTTCTCCGCCGAGGCCCGGGTCCGCTTCGCCCGCCTCGCCGCCGAACTGCGCAGCCTGCGCTCCTCGCTCGCGGACCCCCTGATGGACGTCCTGCACCGCGTCCTCGCGACCACCGGCCTGGAGGTGGAGCTCTCCGCCTCCCCGCACGCCCTGGCCGCCCGGCGACGCGAGACCCTCTCGAACTTCCTGGACACGGCGGCGGGCTTCGCCTCCCTGGACGGCGAGGCGACCCTGCTGGCCTTCCTCGGCTTCCTGCGCACGGCCGCGCAGTACGAGAAGGGCCTGGACAACGCCCTCCCGGGCGGCGAGAACACCGTCAAGGTCCTCACCGCCCACAAGTCCAAGGGGCTGGAGTGGGACGTCGTGGCGGTGCCCGGCCTGGTCGCCTCCCAGTTCCCCAGCGGCAGGTCCCGCGAGTCGTGGACCTCCCAGCCTCAGGTGCTGCCGCACGCCCTGCGCGGCGACGCCGCCACCCTGCCGGACGTCGACGGCTGGGACGCGGCCTCCCTGAAGGCCTTCAAGGAGCGGATGCGCGAGCACCAGCACACCGAGGAGCTGCGCCTCGGCTATGTGACGTTCACCCGCCCGCGGTCCCTCCTGCTCGGCTCCGCCCACTGGTGGGGCCCGGCCCAGAAGAAGCCCCGTGGCCCGTCCGCGTTCCTCCACGACCTGTACGAGCACTGCGCGGCCGGCTTCGGCGACATCGAGGCCTGGGCAGACGAGCCGGACCAGGACGCCGAGAACCCCTCCCTCGCCGAACCCACGACGGACCGGGCCTGGCCGCTTCCGCTCGACCCGGACTCCCTGGCCCGCCGCCGGAAGGCGGCGGAGCGCGTGAAGACCCTGCTGTGGTCCACGGGCGAGCTGCCCGCGCAGGGTTCCGGGAGGCAGGACCACGAACCGGGGAACGACGCGCCGCGGGATCACGGGCTTCGGGATCACGGACCGCGGGACCACGCGCCGTCCGGTGAGGAACCCTGGCCGGAGGAGGAGCCCGTCTGGGACGACGAGCCCCTGTGGGACGAGGACCCCTTCCGTGACGACGAGCTGTCCCCCTGCGGCGGCCGCGCCGACGCCGACGACGGGATCGACGCCGACGGCCTGCCCCGCTCCGGCGGCCGCCCCGACGCCGACGGCCGGACGAACGCCGCCGACGCCTCCCGGGCCGGCTCGTCGTCGCTCTCAGCGCCCCCGCCCGCCGACGACGTTCCCGCCCCCCGCGCGCCCCTGGACGACGACCCCGTCCAGGGGGAGGACCGGTCCGGCCTCACCCCCGAGGAGCAGCGCACCCTCGCCTCCTGGGACCGCGACCTGGCCACCCTCACGACCGAGCTGCGCCGGGCCCGCGCCACCACCCGCGACGTCCTGCTGCCCGCCTATCTGTCCGCCTCCCAGGTCCTCCGCCTCGCCGCCGACCCCGACGGCTTCGCCCAGGACCTGGCCCGACCCATGCCCCGGCCCCCGCAGCCCGCCGCCCGCCGCGGCACCCGGTTCCACGCCTGGGTGGAGTCCCGGTTCGAGGAGCTGCCGCTCCCCCTGCTCGGACCCGACGAACTCCCCGGCGGCGAGGACTTCGCCGGCGAACCGGAGATCGCCGACGAGCGCGACCTCGACGCCCTCAAGGACGCCTTCGCCCTCACCCCGTACGCCCACCGCACCCCGTACCGCGTCGAGGTCCCGGTCCATCTCTCCCTCGCGGGGCGGGTCGTGCGCGGCAGGATCGACGCCGTCTACCGGGACCCGGATTCCGGCGCGTACGAGATCGTCGACTGGAAGACCAGCCACCTGCGCACGGCCGATCCCCTCCAGCTCGCGATCTACCGCCTCGCCTGGGCCGAGCAGCACGGCCTGCGCGTCGACCAGGTCACCGCCGCCTTCGTCTACGTCCGGACCGGCGACGTCGTGCGTCCCGCCCGCCTCCCCGGCCGGGCCGAGCTGGAGGAGATCCTGTCGGGCGAAGCGCCGGACACGGCGCCCGACGGAGAGCGGTACGGACCGCCGTACGGACAGGTGTACGGACCGCCGGACGGACCGGACCCGGACGCCGGATAGGCTCAGGAGCATGAGCGACACCCCGGACAGCGCCGTCCAGACCGCACGTACCCAGGCCGTACGCACGTACATCCGGCAGCACCGCGCCGCCTTCCTCGACGACCTCGCCGAGTGGCTGCGCATCCCGTCCGTGTCGGCGCAGCCCGCCCACGCCGAGGACGTACGGCGCAGCGCCGACTGGCTCGCCGCCAAGCTGACGGAGACCGGGTTCACGACGGCCGAGGTCTGGGAGACGGACGGCGCCCCCGCCGTCTTCGCGGAGTGGCCCTCCGGGGAGGCCGACGCCCCCACCGTGCTGGTCTACGGCCATCACGACGTCCAGCCCGCCGCCCGCGAGGACGGCTGGCGCACCGATCCGTTCGAGCCGCACATCGTCGACGGCCGGATGTACGCGCGGGGCGCGGCCGACGACAAGGGCCAGGTGTTCTTCCACACCCTGGGCGTCCGCGCGCACCTCGCCGCGACCGGCCGTACCGCCCCCGCCGTCAATCTCAAGCTGATCGTCGAGGGCGAGGAGGAGTCCGGCTCCCCGCACTTCCGCGAGCTGATCGAGGCCCGCGCGGACCGGCTCGCCGCGGACGTCGTGATCGTCTCCGACACCGGGATGTGGTCGGAGGACACCCCGACCGTCTGCACCGGCATGCGCGGGGTCGCGGACTGCGAGATCGAGCTGTACGGCCCCGATCAGGACATCCACTCCGGATCCTTCGGCGGAGCCGTGCCCAACCCGGCCACCGTCGCCGGCCGGATCGTCGCCGCCCTGCACGACGAGGACGAGCGGGTCGCCATCCCCGGCTTCTACGACGGCGTCACGGAGCTCTCGGAGACCGAGCGCGCCCTGATCGCCGAGCTGCCCTTCGACGAGGCCTCCTGGCTGCGCACCGCCAAGTCCCACGGCACCCTCGGCGAGGCCGGCTTCTCCACCCTGGAGCGGGTCTGGGCCCGCCCCACCGCCGAGGTCAACGGCATCGGCGGCGGCTACCAGGGCCCCGGCGGCAAGACGATCGTCCCCGCCTCCGCCCAGCTGAAGCTCTCCTTCCGGCTGGTCGCCGGCCAGGACCCGGCCAAGATCGAAATCGCCGTACGCGACTGGCTCGCCGCCCGCGTCCCCGCCGGGATCCGGTACGACATCGTCTTCGGCGCCCCGACCCGGCCGTGCCTGACCCCGCTGGACCACCCGGCCCTGCGGTCGGTCGCCCGCGCCATGAGCCTGGCCTTCGACGGCGCCACGATCCGTTTCACCCGCGAGGGCGGCTCCGGCCCCGCCGCCGACCTCCAGGACGTCCTGGACGCGCCGGTGCTGTTCCTCGGCATCTCCGTACCGTCCGACGGCTGGCACGCCCCCGACGAGAAGGTCGAGCTCGACCTCCTCCTCAAGGGCGTCGAGGCCACCGCTCATCTGTGGGGCGACCTGCCCGCTGCCGCTCCTGCAGCCGCCCCGCAGCGCTGAACGCCGAACCCACACACCGAACCGGGGGAGTTGGAAGCACCTGTGAGCAGCATGAACCACGAGACCGAGACCGGGCCCGCGGACCGTCCAATCGGGCTCACCGCCCCGAGCGGCATCGACCGCGCGGCCCACCACCGTCTCGACGAGGCCTGGCTGGCCGCCGCGTGGAGCCACCCGACGACCCGCGTCTTCGTCGTCTCCGGCGGCCAGGTGCTGATCGACGACACCCCCGACGGCCGCACCGAGCTGGTCATGACCCCGGCCTTCGAAGCCCCGGTCACCGAGACCCACCGCTACTTCCTGGGCACGGACGCCGACGGCGTCTCCTACTTCGCCCTGCAGAAGGACTCCCTGCCCGGCCGCATGGACCAGTCCGCCCGCCCGGCCGGACTGCGCGAGGCCGGGCTGCTGCTCTCGCCCCGCGACGCGGGCCTCATGGTGCACGCCGTCGCCCTGGAGAACTGGCAGCGCCTCCACCGCTTCTGCTCCCGCTGCGGCGAGCGCACGGTCATCGCGGCCGCCGGCCACATCCGCCGCTGCCAGGCGTGCGGCGCCGAGCACTACCCGCGCACCGACCCCGCCGTGATCATGCTGGTCACGGACGAGCAGGACCGCGCCCTCCTGGGCCGGCAGGTCCACTGGCCCGAGGGCCGCTTCTCGACGCTCGCGGGCTTCGTCGAGCCGGGCGAGTCGATCGAGCAGTCGGTGGTGCGCGAGGTCTTCGAGGAGGCGGGCGTCACGGTCGGCGAGGTCGAGTACGTCGCCAGCCAGCCCTGGCCCTTCCCCTCCAGCCTGATGCTCGGCTTCTTCGCGCGCGCCACCTCGTCGGAGATCAACGTCGACGGCGAGGAGATCCACGAGGCCCGATGGTTCTCCCGCGAGGACCTGACCGCGGCCTTCGAGTCCGGCGAGGTCCTGCCGCCGTACGGCATCTCGATCGCCTCCCGGCTGATCGAGCTCTGGTACGGCAAGCCGCTGCCGAAGCCGGGCGACGTGGTCTGACCCGGCGGGACAGCGCGGGAAGGCACGGTCCGGCGCGTCCCCGATGGCCGAAAAGAGCCCCCGTCCGGCGATGCCGGGCGGGGGCTCCTCGGGTGCGCGTGCGGCGACGACTCAGACGCCGACCTTCTGCTTCACCTGGGCGAGCGAGGGGTTGGTCAGCGTGGAACCGTCCGGGAAGAGCACGGTCGGTACCGTCTGGTTGCCCCCGTTGGCCTTCTCCACGAACGCGGCCGACTCGGGGTCCTGCTCGATGTTGATCTCCGTGTACGCGATGCCCTCGCGGTCCATCTGGCCCTTGAGCCGACGGCAGTAGCCGCACCACGTGGTGCTGTACATCGTCACAGTGCCCTGCATGACCTGGCGCTCCTCTGTTCGCGGATGGGTGCCGAGGAGGAGAACGTACGCCGCAGTCCGGCCATTCCCGGGCTTCGCGCCGCCGGAGCCACCGAGGCCGGATTCATATGACCGGAGCCCCGGCCCTGTGGACGACGTGCCGCATCCACCCCGCCGAACCTGGCAGCATGGCGGGGTGACAGCAGCAACGCACTCCACTCTTTTCCCGCGGGTTCCGGACTCGGCCGACGCGGTGCTCGACGGGCTCGACCCCGAGCAGCGCGAGGTCGCCCTGGCCCTGCACGGCCCGGTGTGTGTGCTGGCGGGAGCCGGCACGGGCAAGACACGGGCCATCACGCACCGCATCGCCTACGGCGTGCGGGCGGGCATACTCCAGCCCGGCAGTGTGCTGGCCGTCACGTTCACCAACCGGGCCGCCGGAGAGATGCGCGGGCGGCTGCGCGAGCTGGGCGCCGGCGGCGTCCAGGCCCGCACCTTCCACTCCGCCGCGCTCCGCCAGCTGCAGTACTTCTGGCCGAAAGTCGTCGGCGGCGATCTGCCCCGGCTCCTGGAGCGCAAGATCCAGCTCGTCGCCGAGGCCGCCGCCCGCTGCCGCGTCCGCCTCGACCGCAACGAGCTGCGCGATGTCACGGGCGAGATCGAGTGGGCCAAGGTCACCCAGACCGTCCCGGCCGACTATCCGGCCGCCGTCGCCAAGTCCGTGCGCGACGCCCCCCGGGACCCGGCGGAGATCGGCCAGATCTACGCCATGTACGAACAGCTCAAGCGCGACCGCTCGGTCATCGACTTCGAGGACGTGCTGCTGCTCACGGTCGGCATCCTCCAGGACCGGCACGACATCGCCGACCAGATCCGCCGGCAGTACCAGCACTTCGTCGTGGACGAGTACCA
Source organism: Streptomyces sp. NPDC053755 (assembly GCF_040677675.1). Taxonomy (NCBI): domain Bacteria; kingdom Bacillati; phylum Actinomycetota; class Actinomycetes; order Kitasatosporales; family Streptomycetaceae; genus Streptomyces; species Streptomyces sp. NPDC053755. The sequence goes on from NZ_JBFASK010000003.1 coordinate 287,155, forward strand.
GGACGTCTCCCCGCTCCAGCAGCGGCTGCTCGACCTGTGGCTCGGTGACCGCGACAACCTCTGCGTCGTCGGCGACGCCAGCCAGACCATCTACTCCTTCACCGGCGCCACCCCCGACCACCTGCTGAACTTCCGGACCCGGCACCCCGACGCCACCGTCGTGAAGCTGGTCCGCGACTACCGCTCCACCCCCCAGGTCGTCCACCTGGCCAACGGACTCCTCAGCCAGGCACGCGGCCGCGCCGCCGAGCACCGCCTGGAGCTGATCTCCCAGCGCGACCCCGGCCCCGACCCCGCCTACACCGAGTACGCCGACGAGCCCGCCGAGGCGGAGGGCACCGCCCGCCGCATCCGCGACCTGATCGCCGCCGGCGTGCCGGCGGGCGAGATCGCCGTGCTCTACCGCATCAACGCCCAGTCCGAGGTCTACGAGCAGGCCCTCGCCGACGCCGGCGTGCCCTACCAGCTGCGCGGCGCCGAGCGCTTCTTCGAGCGCCAGGAGGTGCGGGAGGCCGGCATCGCCTTGCGGGGAGCCGCCCGCGCCGGCGGGAACGACTCGCTGCTCGACGACACCGAGGACCTTCCCTCTCAGGTCCGCGCCGTGCTCTCCACCAAGGGCTGGACCACCGAGCCGCCCGCCGGCTCGGGCGCCGTCCGCGACCGCTGGGAATCGCTCGCGGCCCTGGTCCGGCTCGCCGAGGACTTCGCCCGCGCCAAGGCCGGCGCCACCCTCTCCGACCTGGTCGCCGAACTCGACGAGCGGGCCGCCGCCCAGCACGCCCCCACCGTCCAGGGCGTCACCCTCGCGTCCCTGCACGCGGCCAAGGGCCTCGAGTGGGACGCCGTCTTCCTGGTCGGCCTCACCGAGGGCATGATGCCGATCACGTACGCCAAGACCGACGAGCAGATCGAGGAGGAGCGCCGCCTCCTGTACGTCGGTGTCACCCGCGCCCGTCTCCACCTCTCGCTCTCCTGGGCACTCTCCCGCTCCCCGGGCGGCCGCGCCTCCCGGCGTCCCAGCCGCTTCCTCAAGGGGCTGCGGCCCGGCTCCGGGCCTCTGGGCGCCGGCGGCCCGGGCGGCGGCGGCTCGGTCGAGCGGGGCAGTGGCGGCGGTCGCCGCAAGCGGCGCGGCCCGGTGCTGTGCCGGGTCTGCGGCGCCACGCTCACCGAGGCCGGCGAGATGAAGCTGATGCGCTGCGAGGACTGCCCCTCCGACATGGACGAGGCGCTGTACGAGCGGCTGCGCGAGTGGCGCTCCGACCAGGCCAAGGAGCTGGGGCAGCCCGCGTACTGCGTCTTCACCGACAAGACGCTGATGGCGATCGCCGAGTGCGTCCCCTCCAGTGACGGAGAGCTGGCCTCGATCTCCGGCGTCGGCGCCCGCAAGCTCGACCGGTTCGGCGCCGCCGTTCTGGCCCTCTGCGCGGGCCGGGAGCCGGATGAAGAGGCAGGTCAGGAGCCTGGAGGAGTCGACGAGACACCCTGAGTGAAACTCGTCGGAAAAATAGTTTGCGCACGCCCCGTCAAGCCCCATAGGTTCTTAACCACGGAAACAGCGGCTTCTTCGAAGCCCTGCTTTCGTGCTGTACTTGTCCAAATGAAGATGAGGGTCCGGCTCACACCGAGCCCTCCGAGACGCCGAGAGGAGGCGATTCCAGTGATCAGCAACATCGACAGCACCAACGTCAGCTTCGTCAGCACCGACAAAATGACCGATCGCTCGGTCGTCTCCACCTGCTCGCTCGGCCTCTCCGGTTCGGCGTTCATTGGCAGCGGTCTTCCTGGCACCGGTATGTCCGGCGCCGGTCTGGCCGGCGCCGTGGCCCTGCGGCCCGCGGCCGCCCTGGCGGTTCTCCCCGTCATGGAGCGCGACGAGCGACCGACCAAGGCACTGGAAGCAGGAGTAGCAGCGGGCAAGGCCACGGCCTATGCCTTTGCGGCGACCGGTGCCGGAACCCAGCAGCAGACGACGCAGCACCACACGATGTGGGCCTTCCGTGGGCTCGAACCCTGGAGTGATCCAGCCTGATTCTCCATCAGGCCGGCGCCTTCAGGGCCGCGGAACCCCACCCGGGATCCGCGGCCCTTCTGTTTGTCCTCGAACGGGGATGACGGAGCGAAGGGGCTTCGGGACGAAGCAAGACCCGGTACCAGCCGAAACCCCGGCCAACAGGCCGGAACAACAGACGAGGAAAGACACCCGTGCAACTCGAAGCGCACGCCCCGTCCGTACCGCCTTCCGAAACGATCCCCCCGCCCGGCCTCACGGAGGACTCCACCTTGACCCCCCTCGCCCCCCTCACCGCGCTCACCGCGCTCGACGACGCCATCGAGAACCTCGGTGTACCCGTCCCCTGCCGCTCGTACGACCCGGAGGTCTTCTTCGCCGAGTCCCCGGCCGACGTCGAGTACGCAAAGTCCCTCTGCCGCACCTGCCCGCTGATGGAGGCCTGCCTCGCCGGCGCCAAGGAGCGGCGCGAGCCGTGGGGTGTCTGGGGCGGGGAGCTCTTCGTCCAGGGTGTCGTCGTCGCCCGCAAGCGGCCGCGTGGTCGCCCGCGCAAGAACCCGGTCGCGGCATGAACATCACCGGAACCATCGATCGACCCCTCACGCACGATCCCCAGAAGCTGGCCCCGATGACCCCTTCCACCAGCGAGCCGTCCGGCTCCGCCACCCCAGACGTTTCCATCACCGGCGCGAACGCCTCGCGTCAGAACAGGACCCGCGAAATGCAACTCATTCCAGAAGCCCTGGCTCGTGCGCATATGCACGACCGCCTGCGGGAAGCCGACGCGGAACGCCAGGCCCAGCGCCTGGTCGCCGCCCGGCGGATGCAGCGGCGGGCCGAGCGCGTGTCGCTGCGCGCCCGGCGCGCGCTCGCCATGGCCGTCATGCACTGACCCGGAAGAACCCAGCGGGGGCCGGTCCGAACGGACCGGCCCCCGCGGTGCGTTGCCCCGGCGCCGACGCTCCCGCCGGACTATCGTCTTCCCTGTGACAGACGCCCGGACACCCGAGCAGCCCGTCGTGTGCGCGCACTGCGGCAAGACCGCCGAGGAGCTCCCGGTGACGTGGACCTGCTCACTGGAGAACGGCACCCGCCGCTACCTCTGCGACACCTGCGCCCGCGAGAACATCAGATCCATCGAAGGCCGCCTCGACTCCACCTGGTGGTGACGGGCCCGCCCCGCGCTACCTCTCCTCCTCCGCCTTCTCGGCGAGGAAGCCGGGCAGCCACTCCTCCAGCTCGTCGCGCAGCCGGACGGTCGCGTTCAGCTGGCACAGCACGCCGATCGTGCTCAACGTCACCCGGTGGATCAGCAGATACGACGGCGGCAGGTTGAGCTGCTTGCCCAACTGGTGGGCGGGAGAGCGAAGGTCGCCGATGCGGGCGGCCTGCGTGCGCAGCCATCCCCGGGAGAAGGCGAAGGCGTCCACCTCGGCCGGCTCGATGATCGGCAGGAGGTAGGCGAGTACGGCGTCCGGGTCGAGCTCGATGGACTCCCTGACGAACCCCTCCTCGCGGAGCACGGCGTAGACGCCCTCCGCGTCGCCCTCCAGCGTCATCCGCAGGCAGGCGCCGATCGTCTCGGGCAGCCCGCCCGGCAGCCGGTCCACCGTGCCGAAGTCCAGCACCCCGAGCCGCCAGCTCTCCGGGCCGTCCTCGTCCTCCCCGGCCCCGCCCGGCAGCAGCCGGAAGTTGCCCGGGTGCGGATCGGCGTGGAGCAGTCCCGTGCGCGCCGGGCCCGAGAAGAGGAAGCGCGCCAGGAGCTGGCCGGCCCGGTCCCGCTGCTCGGGAGTGCCGTCCGCGATCACCTCGGACAGCGGTATGCCCTCGATCCACTCCGTCACCAGCACCTGCTCCGACTGGTACACGACCCCGGGCACCACCACGTCCGGGTCGTCGGCGAACTCCTCCGCGTGCTGTCGCTGGGATTCCGCCTCCAGGGCGTAGTCCAGCTCCTCGGAGACCCGGTCGCGCAGCTCCTTGATCAACGGCTTGATGTCCATCCCGGGGATCAGCGGACCGAGCAGCCGGGCGAACCGGCTCAGCTGCGCCAGATCGGAGAGCAGCGCCTCGCCCGCGCCCGGGTACTGCACCTTCACCGCGACTTCACGGCCGTCGTGCCACACCGCCCGGTGCACCTGCCCGATCGAGGCCGCGGCCGCCGGCTTGTCCTCGAACTCGAGGAACAGCTCCCGCCACTCCTCGCCGAGCCGCTCCTCCAGCACTCCGTGCACCGTCCGCGTCGGCATCGGCGGCGCGGCCTCCTGCAGCTTGGTGAGCGCCGCCCGGTAGGGCCCCGCCACCTCCTCGGGCAGCGCCGACTCGAAGACGGACAGCGCCTGCCCGAGCTTCATCGCCCCGCCCTTCAGCTCGCCGAGGACCTTGAACAACTGCTCCGCCGTGCGCTGTTGCAGCTCGCGGGCGACGATCTCCGCCGACTTGCCACCGATCCGCTTGCCCAGGCCCCAGGTGGCCCTCCCGGCGAAGCCCAGCGGCAACGCGGCCAACTTGGCGGTCCGGGTGACCGCCTTTCGGGGAAGATCAGACATGCGCCCCTCCAATTCCCAGACTGCGTGCCGCGCAGGGCGGTTATCCCGCCATTGTGTCCTGTGGCATCCCCGCCCCCGAGGCGCGCTCCCCTTCTCTGTTACGTACGGCCCCGCACGGACACGCGGGATGGGGCCTCACCGGCTCCGTGCGCCACTCGAGCATCGGCAGCGACACCTCCCACCGGGCGCCGGTGCTCGCCGGTGATTCGCCGTCCAGGAAGGCCAGCGCATGGGCGGCGGCCAGGCCCGCGACGGCCGTCGCCAGGGAGAGATCGCAGGCCGGCAGGGCGTGGGGCGGACCCGAACGCCACTGCGCGAGCAGTCGCGGCCACACCGGCTCCCGGTCCGTCCGCTCCTCCTGCAGGCACCGCGCGCAGGGCGTCTCGCCCGGCAGCACCAGAGGTCCGACCACACCGGTGGCCTCCAGCACGCCCGCGTAGAGATGGGGGGTGCCCGTGGCGATCCACCCCTGGGCGGGCAGCGGATCGGGGACGTATGCCCCGAGTCCGTCCCGGGGCGTCACCACGACGAGTGACAGACCGGGCTCCCTTCCGGTCTCACCCGGGTCGGCGGGCGAAGGCCGGGGCACCCGGCCGCCCGGCGCCGCGCTCCGCACGAGCCGGCGTGCCGCCGCGGCCCGGCGTTCGCCGACCGACTCGGCGGGCAGCCCGCCCGGCGACACCTCCCACGGCTCCACCGAACCCGAGTCCAGCACCTCCACCCGGCCGACACCGGAGGCCGAGAGCAGCGCGGCGACGGCCGCGCCCACCCTGCCCGCTCCCCGGACCTGGACACGCAGGACCTGGCGGGCGGCCAGCCGCCGCGCCGCGCCGTCCGGTTCGGGATGCACGACCGAGAGGGACGCGAGGTCGGCGCGCAGCGGATCGAGCGCCGGGTCCGGGCGCCCGGCGGCCCCGGGCTTCCCCGGCCGGTGCGCCGTGGCGTCCGCGACGAGCCCGGCGCCCGCCAGCCGGTCGAGCAGCGCCTCCAGCTGACCCTCCGGCAGCCCCAGTGCCCGCGACTCCGCCCGCAGCAGGTCCATGCCGCGCGTGCCGTCGAGCAGTCTCAGCAGACTGCCGGTGGTCGTGTCCAGTGGTCCGACCAGGACCGCGTGCGCGGGTGTGGCCCCGAACTGCACGCACTGAAGATTTCGCCAGGCGCGCCGCAGCGCCGGTTTCACCATCGGATGCATATCCGCCCCCGTGATCTTGCTCCGTGATCCGTTCCGTGATCTCGATCGTCAGATTGCCCGGGAACCGCGACCGGCGGAGAAAGTTGTCCACAGCCCAGGAGTATTAGTCATTCAAATGGTGCACAGCGGGGCCGGATCAGCGCCGACCCGACCCGGAGGCGGGACTTCCCCCGCTGACAGCGGGTAACGTCGGGCCCGTGCCCGCCGACCCACAACGCAGCGTGACGAGGAAGCCGCCCCGCGGCTCGGCGACCGGTGCGGTCGAGGTCCGCAGAAGCCCTCGGCGGAAGAGGACCGTCTCCGCCTACCGCGAGGGTGACCGGACCATCGTGCTCATCCCGGCCCGGATGTCCGAGGCCGAGGAGCAGCGCTGGGTGTCGGTCATGCTGGACAAGCTCGCCGCCCAGGAGAGCAGGCGCGTCCTCGGCGACGCCGAGCTGAACGAGCGGGCGGAGCGGCTGTCCGAGCAGTACTTCGGCGGCCGGGCGCGCCCCGCGTCCGTGCGCTGGGTGACCAACCAGAACACCCGCTGGGGCTCGTGCACCCCGTCGGAGGGCAGCATCCGGCTGTCGCACCGCCTCCAGGGCATGCCCGAGTACGTCGTCGACTACGTCCTGCTCCACGAGCTGGCCCACCTGCTGGTGCCGGGCCACGGGCCGCGCTTCTGGCGGCTCCTGGAGGCCTACCCGCGCACCGAGCGTGCCCGCGGCTACCTCGAGGGCGTCGTCGCCGCCGAGCGCCTGCCGCACCTCCCCGCCGCTCGCGAGGAGTGACCGCGTCAATCCTGTACCGAATGTGTACCGGCTTGGCTCAATGTCGCATACAGCCGTTAGCCTGACGCGACGCATTCACATTTCGGGATGGGGGACGGTCGTTACGCATGGCCAGGGAATTCCAACGCGGCCACAAGGCCAAGATCAGTGATCTGACACCGGGGACCGATCTGTACGTGGGTGTGCAGATCGCGGCGCCCGGACTGACCTTCGACATCAGCTGCTTCGGCCTCGACGCCGACGAGCAGCTCTCGGACGACCGGTACTTCATCTTCTTCAACCAGCCGAAGTCGCCCGAGGAGTCCATCCAGCTGCTCGGCGCGCAGTCCGGCGACACCGAGTCCTTCCGCGTCACGCTCGACCGAATCCCGGCGAACATCCACAAGCTGTCGTTCACGGCCACGATCGACGGCGCCGGCCAGATGTCGCAGATCGGCCCCGGCTACATCCGCGTGGTGGCGGGCGGCGAAGAGGTCGTCCGCTACGCCTTCACGGGGTCGGAGTTCACCACCGAGCGCGCCGTGATGCTCGGGGACTTCTACCTCAAGGACGTCTGGCGGTTCGCCGCCGTCGGCCAGGGCTTCGACGGCGGCCTCGACGCGCTGCTCAGGAACTTCGGCGGCGAGGTCGCCGAAGACCAGCCGGCCGCGCAGCCGCCGCAGGGCGCGGCGCCGGGCTTCGGCGCGCCGGCGCAGGCCGCCGCCCCGCCCGCCTTCGGCGCACCGGCCCCCGCGCCGCACGTGCCCCAGCCGGCCCCCGCGTTCGGCGCTCCCGCGCCGGCGCCGCAGGCCCCGGTTCCGCCGGTGCACGCGGCTCCCACCATGGCCGCGCCCCTGGCCACGCCGTCCGCCCCCGCGCCGTACGGCCAGCCGCCCCAGCCGCAGTTCGGCCAGGTTCCGGGCCAGGCCGCGCCGCCCGCCGCGCCGTCGCCGTACGGCCAGCCCGCTCCCGCCCCCTACGGCCAGCAGACGCCCGCGCCGTACGGTCAGCCCGCGTTCGGTCAGCAGCCCCCGATGGGCATGCCCCCGGCCGGCATGGGGGTCCCGCAGGGAGCCCCGGCCACCGGCGCCGGACTCGCCGCCGCGCTCCAGCCGTACAAGGAGACCGCGACCGGCGCCCGGTGGGCCCCGCAGAACCAGCAGCTCATGCGGGTCGATCTCGCCATGGGCGGCGTGCCCGTCCTGGCCCGCCAGGGCAGCATGGTGATGTACCAGGGCAAGGTGGACTTCAGCCACAAGGGAGCCGGGTTCACCGGCCGGATCGTCGGCAACGCCACCGGCCAGGAGATGCAGCTGATGCGCTGTACCGGCCGCGGCCAGGTCTTCCTCGCCGAGGAGGGCGCCCACCTGCACCCCATCGAGCTGCAGGGCGACGGCATCTGCGTCTCCGCCGAGAACGTCCTCGCCTTCGACGAGTCGCTGCAGTACGAGGTCCGCCGGATCGAGGGCCACGGCATCCCCGGCGGCGCCCTGTTCACCATGCAGTTCCAGGGCACCGGCACGGTCGTCGTGAAGACGCACGGCGTCCCCGTGGTTCTGCCCGTCACGCCGACGACCTTCGCCGACTGCAACGCCGTCGTGGCGTGGTCGTCCGCCTCGCAGGTGATCCTCTCCAGCCAGGTCCGGCTGCGCCGCAACGCGTACCCCGGCCACAGCGGAGAGACCGTCAACCTCCAGTTCCGGGGCGCCCCCGGCAACTTCATCGTCGTCCAGCCGTACGAGGTCTGAGGGAGCCCGAACCGATGAACCAGCAACTCGCGGGCTTCGCCCCGACCCCGATGACCGCCCGGATGGAGAACCACGGCCGCAGCATGCTCAAGGTCGCCATGGGCTCCGGCCAGGACCTCTACGCACGCACCGGCTCGATGGTCGCCTACGAAGGCTTCATCACCTACGAGCCCAACCCGCCCGCCGTGCGCCAGGTCGCCCAGGCGTGGGCCACCGGCGAGGGCGCGCCCGTCATGAAGTGCTCCGGCGACGGACTGCTCTACCTCGCCGACTACGGCGCGGACGTCGTCGTGATCAACCTCAACAACGACTCCCTGTCGGTGAACGGCTCCAACATCCTCGCCTTCGACGCCCACCTCCAGTGGGGCGTCGAGAGGGTCAAGGGCATGGCGAAGTTCGCCGGCCAGGGCCTCTTCAACGTCGAGATCGCGGGCACCGGCTGGGTCGCCCTGACCTCCCGGGGCACCCCGATCGTCGTCGACTGCGGCCGCGGCGAGGACGAGACGTACGTCGACCCGGACGCGCTCGTCGCCTGGTCGCCGGCGCTCAAGGTCAAGGGCAAGCGCAGCTTCAAGGCCTCGTCCCTGATCGGGCGGGGCAGCGGCGAGGCCTACCAGATGGCCTTCTCCGGCCAGGGCATCGTCGTCGTACAGCCGAGCGAGGACAGCACCGACCGCCTGCGGGTCCGGGGCTGAGGGGGAGCGAGAACACATCATGCAGAGCCCGCTTTTCAACCACGCCGAGCAGCAGAGCCAGGAACGGTACGTCATCCAGAACCCGCAGCTGCTGCGGGTGGCGCTCACCGGCCAGGACGACATCCTCGCCCGCAAGGGCGCGATGGTCGCCTACCAGGGGCTCGTCGACTTCGACGGCGAGTACAAGACGCCCGGCCAGCGACGCGCCCAGGCCCGCACGGGTGAGGGCCTCGACCTGATGCGCTGCTCCGGTCAGGGCACGGTCTACTTCGCCAACCTCGCCCAGTACATCCACGTGGTGGAGGTCGAGCAGGAGGGCATGACCGTCGACAGCTCCTACGTCCTGGCGCTGGACTCGACCCTGCACACCGAGGTCATCGCCGTGGACAGCCAGTACGGCATCTCCGGCTCCGGCAAGTACCAGCTCAACATCTCCGGCCGCGGCAGGGTCGCCCTGATGACCTCCGGCCAGCCCCTGATGATGCAGGTCACACCCGACAAGTACGTCAACGTCGACGCGGACGCGATCGTCGCCTGGTCCAGTGGTCTGCGCGTGCAGATGCAGGCGCAGACCACGAACTCGAACATCCGCCGCCGCCGCGGCAACACGGGTGAGGGCTGGGAGCTCAGCTTCCTCGGCCAGGGCTTCGCCCTGGTTCAGCCCAGCGAGGTCATGCCGCCGCAGAACGCCGCCATCGGACAGGGCATCGCGGCCCAGTTCGGCGCCGGGCAGCACGGCGCGCACGCGCAGAACCAGAACAACGCCTGGAACTGAGCGCGCACCCGCGTGAGGGGCGGCCGCCACGGCGACCGCCCCTCAGGCGTTACAACCGGGCGAGTGTGGCCTCGGTCAGCCGCACCACCGACTGGTCGGCGACGGCCGCCACCTCGTCGTACGCGTACCAGCGCAGGTCCAGCGACTCGTCGCTGATCTCCGCCACCGCGCCCGACGGCGCGAGCGCGGCGTACTGCACGTCCAGATGCCAGTGGCAGGGCGCGGGAATCGGATGCCGGTCCAGCCGGACCGGCCCGCCCGCGAGCAGCGTCAGACCGGGGATCCCGGACTCCTCCGTCGCCTCCCGCAGCGCCGCCGCCGCCAGGCTCCGGTCCCCCGGCTCGCAGTGGCCGCCCATCTGCAGCCACATGCCGAGCTTCCGGTGCAGCGTCAGCAGGACCCGGCCCCGCTCCGGGTCGACCACCAGCGCGCTGGCCGTCAGATGGCCGGCCTCGCAGGCCTTCCACACGCCGTCCGGATGCGCGTCCAGGTGATCCAGGTAGAGCCGGCGCAGCTCTTCCTGTTCGCCGTCCGGGTCGTCGTACGCCTTCAGGACGAGGCAGGCGTCTTCGTGCAGGCTCACTTCTCGTCGTCGCCCTTGTCGTCCGTCTCGTCGCGCGCGGCGCCGTCGCGCTTGTCGGCCGCCTCGCCCAGCATCTTGTCCAGCTCCGAGAAGTCGAGCTGCTCGCGGTGCACGAAACCGTCCGGGTCGTCCAGGTCGGTCGCCGTCGGCAGCATGTCCGGGTGCTCCCAGAGATCGTCGCGCGCGTCGACACCCCGTGCGTCGGTGAGCGAGGCCCACAGCCGCGAGGCGTCCCGCAGCCGGCGCGGACGCAGTTCGAGTCCGATCAGCGTGGCGAACGTCTGCTCGGCGGGTCCGCCGCTCGCCCGGCGCCGCCGCAGCGTCTCCCGCAGCGCGTCCGCCGAGGTCAGCCGCGACTTGGCGGCCTCGTGGACCACCGCGTCCACCCAGCCCTCGACCAGCGCGAGCGCGGTCTCCAGGCGGGCCAGGGCCGCCTTCTGCTCGGGCGTGTCCTCCGGCTGGAACATGCCCTGCTGCAGCGCCTCCTGCAGCTGCTCGGGGTGCGTCGGGTCCAGCTGGCCGACCGCGTCCTCCAGCTTCGAGGTGTCGACCTTGATCCCGCGGGCGTACCCCTCGACCGCGCCGAACAGATGGGCGCGCAGCCACGGCACATGGGCGAAGAGCCGCTGGTGGGCGGCCTCGCGCAGTGCCAAATAGAGCCGCACCTCGTCCTTCGGGACGCCCAGGTCCTTCCCGATCGCCTCGATGTTCAGCGGCAGCAGCGCCGCCTTGCCCGCCGGGCCGAGGGGCAGGCCGACGTCCGTCGAACCGACGACTTCGCCCGCGAGCGCGCCCACCGCCTGGCCGATCTGCTGGCCGAACATGGCACCGCCCATCGAGCGCATCATGCCGATCAGCGGGCCCGCCATGGCCTGCATCTCCTCGGGCAGCACGTCGCCCATGGCCGTACCGACCCGCTCGGCGACCGGGTCGACCAGCTGCTGCCAGGCGGGCAGGGTCGCCTCGACCCACTCGGCGCGGCTCCAGGCCACGGCCGTGCTCGCGCCCGACGGCAGCGAGGTCACACCGTCCAGCCACAGGTCGGCCAGGCGCACGGCCTCCTCGACGGCCGACTTGTCGGCGGGGCCCACGCTGGCGTCCTTCGTGCCGTCGGCGGTGCCCTGCGCGACGACCTGGCGCGCGATCTGCTTGGCCATGTCCCAGTTGACGGGACCGCCCTCGTAGCTGAGCATCTGGCCGAGCTGCTGGAAGGCCGCGCCCAGGTCGTTGGGGTTCAGCGAACCGAACATCGCCGCGAACGGGTTGTCGGCGCCTCCCTGGCCACCGGGCAGGCCGCCGAAACCGAACGGATTGGCCCCGAACGGGTTGTCGCCGCCCTGGCCACCGGACCCCTGGCCACCTCCGGCGGGGTCCTTCTTCTTGCCCTCGTCGCCGTTCTCCGGCTCCTCCGGCGGAAGGCCGAATCCGAATGGGGTGTCACTCACAGGTTTCCTCGGCTCGTAGGGCCGCCGGCTTCCTGCCGACGGCGACTGCCCGTTTCTCCACACCACCAGCGTAGACATCCGGGCCGGATATGGGCTCGGTGCTCCGCCGGGCCGTGGCCTGCGGCAGGATGGACGCCACCTGGTACGTACGCGTCATTCGGGTACGTACTGAAGACAACCGCTGGAGACGCCCGGTGAGTTCCCCAGATCCTCAGGTTCGCGCAGCGCGAAACCCTTCGACCCGGTCCGCCGGACGCGGCCCCGTGGTCGCGGTCACCGGTGCCGCCTCCGGGGTCGGTGACCTGCTGACCAGGCGCCTGGCGGCGTCGGACGAGATCAAGCGGGTCGTCGCGATCGACGAGCGGCGCGGCGAGGTCGCCGAGGCGCAGTGGCACATCCTCGACGTCCGCGACCCCGCCATCGCCGAGAAGCTGAGGGGCGCGGACGTGGTCGTGCACCTCGCGGTCGACCTCGACCTGGAGTCGGATGCCGCCGCCCGGACGGCCTACAACGTACGCGGGGCGCAGACCGTCCTCACGGCCGCCGCTGCGGCCGGCGTGCACCGGGTGGTGCTCTGCACCTCCGCCATGGTCTACGGCGCGCTGCCCGACAACGACATCCCGCTCTCCGAGGACGCCGAGCTGCGGGCCACCGCCGAGGCCACCGGCGTCGGCGACATGCTGGAGATCGAGCGGCTGGGCCGCCGGGCGCCGCGCGCCCACCCCGGCCTCCACGTCACGGTGGTCAGGCCCGCCGTCCTGGTCGGCGGTACGGACACGGCCCTCACCCGCTACTTCGAGTCGCCGCGCCTGCTCGTGGTCGCCGGATCCCGCCCCACCTGGCAGTTCTGCCACGTCGAGGACCTGGTCAGCGCGCTGGAGTACGCGGCTCTCGGAAAGGTCGAAGGGGAGTTCGCGGTCGGCTGCGACGGCTGGCTGGAGCAGGAGGAGGTCGAGGAGCTCTCCGGGATCCGGCGCATGGAGCTGCCCTCCGCCGTCGCCCTCGGCGCGGCCGCGCGGCTGCACCGGATCGGACTCACCCCCTCCCCGGCCGGGGACCTGGCGTACACGATGCACCCGTGGGTGGTGAGCGTCGGCCGGCTGCACGACGCGGGCTGGCGGCCGCGCTGGACCAACGAGGAGGTGCTCACCGCGCTCCTGGAGGAGGTCGAGGGCCGGCACACGCTCGCGGGCCGGCGGCTGGGCCGCAAGGACGCGACGGCGGCGGGCGCGGCCGGTGCGACGGTGGCGCTGCTGGGCACGGCGGCGCTGGTCCGGCGGGCGCGCAAGCGGCGCGGTCTGTAGGACCCTCCTACGCCCGGTCGGGACAGCCGGTCGAAACCGCTATTCCGGGATGTCCGTGCGGTACGGCACCATGGGCACCATGGCACGTACCCATGACCACCCCGGCGAGCGGACAGCCGCCGATCCGATCAAGCTGCTCGCGATCCGGGACACCCCGCTCTCGGTGGACGAGGTCTTCCAGGCGGTCGGAGACGAGGCCGCCGGCGGCATGACCCTGTTCGTGGGCACCGTGCGCAACCACGACGGGGGTGCCGACGTCGACGGCCTCGGCTATTCGTGCCACCCGTCGGCCGAGGCCGAGCTGCGCCGGGTCGCGGAGAAGGTCGTCGCCGACTACCCCGTCCGCGCCCTGGCGGCCGTCCACCGGGTGGGCGAGCTGGGCATCGGCGACCTCGCGGTCGTCGTCGCGGTCTCCTGCCCCCACCGGGGAGAGGCCTTCGAGGCCTGCCGCAAGCTGATCGACGACCTCAAGCACGAGGTGCCCATCTGGAAGCACCAGAAGTTCTCGGACGGTACAGAGGAGTGGGTGGGGGCCTGCTGAGTTCCGGCCACGGGTATGGGGGCCCTGGACGGAGTCCGGGGGACGGTCGGCGCCTGCCGAGGGGGAGTGTCGGCACCTGCCGACCCACAGGCCCCTGCCCGGTGCCGGAGCAGTCGGCAAGGCGCCGCGCCGACCGACCGTAGTCGAACGCCCGATTTGCGTAACCGGGACCCTGGCGGCAGCGTTGAGGCAGCGGATCGTTAATCTGCTGATCGGCCGGTCGGCCGGTGCGGTCGCTCATGGGGATGGGAGGTCGGGATGGCAGCGCTCGCTTGGTTGCTCATACCGCTTTTCGCAGTCGTCGGTGCGGCGATATGGGGAAGCTGGGCCTCACGGGACAAGACCACCGGAGACGTCGCCGAGCTCGCCGGCTATGCCCGCTTCCGGGACGCGATGGAACGTTCCGCTTCCGGTGCGACGGGCGAGCTGACCGAGATGGCGCCGTCGACGGCCGCGTCCCCCGTACGCAGTAGCCACGTCTCCGGCTGAGATCGCCCCGGCGGCCGCCTCGTACGGACCCGCCCCACAGGTGCACTCACAGGCCGGTCCCGTACTGTCGTTCCATGCCACGCCGCACTGCGACGATGCTCGCCTCCACCCTGGTCCTGATCACGCTGCTCTGCGTGGGCGTCTTCGTCCCGGTGCCGTACGCGGAGATGAGCCCGGGCCCGACGGTCAACACCCTCGGCGAGGCCCGCGGAGAGCCCGTGCTGCAGATCTCCGGCCGCCGGACGTACCCGACCGACGGGCACCTCAACATGACGACGGTCCGCGTCACCAGCGCCGACTACCGCATGAACATGGTCGAGGCGATCTACGGCTGGCTGGCGCACGACAACGTGGTGGTCCCCAAGGAGACCCTCTACCCGGACGGCAAGACCGAGGAGGAGTCGAGCCAGGAGAACGCCGAGGAGTTCTCCCAGTCGCAGGAGAGCGCCAAGGTCGCCGCCCTCGGTGAGCTGGACATCCCCGTCACCACGCGGGTGGTCGTCGCCTCCGTCGTCAAGGACAGTCCCGCGCAGGGGGTCCTGCACGCCGGGGACGTCATCAAGTCCGTGGACGGCGCGCCCGTGAAGGAGCCGGGCGACGTGGCCGAGCAGGTGATCAAGCGCAAGCCCGGCGAGAAGGTCGAGTTCACGATCGTTCCCGCCAAGGACGCCGCCGCCGCGGAGAAGGCCGGCAAGGAGCCGACCACCACTCGCGCCGTCACCCTCACCACCGTGAAGTCGAAGGAGGGCGACCGGGCCATCGTCGGCATCCAGGCCGGCACGGACCACGTCTTCCCGTTCACCATCGACATCAAGCTCGCCGACGTCGGCGGCCCCAGCGCCGGACTCATGTTCGCGCTCGGCATCGTCGACAAGCTCACCCCCGAGAGCCTGACCGACGGCAAGTTCATCGCCGGCACGGGGACCATCGACGAGAAGGGCAAGGTCGGCCCCATCGGCGGGATCGAGATGAAGCTGGTCGGGGCCAGGAACGCCGGCGCCCGCTACTTCCTCACGCCGGCCGACAACTGCGAGTCGGCCGCCTCCGACATCCCCGAGGGCCTCACCCTGATCAAGGTGAACACCATCGAGGACGCGACGGCCTCCCTGGAGAAGCTCCGCGCGGGCGACACCGGGAACCTGCCCAGCTGCTCGACGGGCTGAGGCCCGCGCGGCGGGACGAGGGGCGGTCCTGGGCGAGCCGCGGCCCGTCCCGTTCCAGGCGCCCCGGTCACCGACCGGGGCGCCCCCTCGTGTCCCGCTGCTCAGGACTCGAACGTCGCCGCCAGCGCGTCCGCGAGCCCCGGCACCAGGTCGGCGCCGGTCAGCACCTCGTTCGGCGAATCCTTCTCGCGGAGCCGGATCGCCGCCTCGCGGGCTCCGTCGCGCAGGACGGCCACGGTCATCCGGACCTCCTGGCGGTCGGGGTGGCGGGCCACCCACTTCGCCAGACCGGCCTCGTCGAGACCGTCCGGTACGGACGCCTCGGCCGAAGGCGGCAGCATGAGCCGCTCGACGGTCAGCGCGCAGCCGGCCACGGCGTCGGGCCAGGCGATGGTGCCGAGGAACTCGTCGAGGGGCTTGCCGCGCGGCAGCTCCTCCTGCTCGATCGGGGTGTAGGCGGCGGCTTCGCCGTCCTTGAGGCCCAGCTGGGAGGCGAGTCCCGGCTCCTGGGCGCGCAGTCTGGCGGTGTCGACCAGGGCGAAGAGCCGGGCCGGCCGGTCCCAGCCGAGGCCGGAGGCGTACTCGTCGATCTCGAGCACCGCGCGGGTGAGGGGGCTCGCGGCCATGGGGGTACCGGAGGGGGAGACATTGGACATGGATGACATCCTGCCTCCTCCCGCCCCGAAGACGGGAACTAGGTAAAGCCTCAGTAAGTTGCATCAGTGGGCTCTACGATCGCGGGGCCTGCTTATCGACGCATCAACCTCGAGGGGCGCACGTTGGCTTTCCAGATGCCGGACCGCGGAGGCGGCGGAGGCCCGTCCGGGCCAAGGATCAGAGTCGGCCGGCCGTCCCGGCGGGCCCGCACCCTGCTCATGACGCTGGGCGTGCTGGCCGTTCTGGCCATGGCGTTCGTCATGTTCGCCGGGTTCTGGACGGACTGGCTGTGGTACCGCTCGGTCGAGTACTCCTCCGTGTTCACCACCACGCTGTGGACCAAGATCGGCCTGTTCCTCGTCTTCGGCCTGCTCATGAGCATCGTCGTCGGCCTGAACATCTGGCTGGCGCACCGGCTGCGGCCGCCGCTCAGCGCGATGTCGATGGAGCAGCAGAGCCTCGACCGCTACCGCATGGGACTCGCGCCGTACAAGAAGTGGGTGCTCCTCGCGATCTCGGCCCTGGTCGGGCTGATCGCCGGCGCTTCCGCCTCCGGGCAGTGGCGCACGTGGCTGATGTGGGTGAACGGCGTGCCGTTCGGCCAGAAGGACCCCCAGTTCGGCCTGGACGTGGCGTTCTACGCCTTCGACCTGCCCTGGTACCGCTTCCTGCTGGCCTTCGGCTTCGCCGCCACCGTCCTGTCCCTGATCGCCGCCGCGCTGACGCACTACCTGTACGGCGGACTGCGCGTCACCAGTCCCGGCGCGCGCGCCACGGCCCACGCGACCGGCCACCTGTCGGTGCTGCTCGGCGTCTTCGTGGCGCTGAAGGCCGTGGCGTACTGGCTCGACCGCTACGGCCTCGCCGTGAAGTCCAGCGACTTCAAGGCGGCGGGCAACTGGACGGGTCTGCGCTACGTCGACGCCAACGCCTATCTGCCGGCGAAGACGATCCTGTTCTGCATCGCGGTGATCTGCGCCGTGCTGTTCTTCGCGACGCTGTGGCGGCGCACCTGGCAGCTGCCGGTGATCGGCTTCGGTCTCATGGTGCTCTCGGCGATCCTGATCGGCGGCCTCTACCCGGCCATCGTGCAGAAGTTCCAGGTCCAGCCGAACGAGCAGGCCAAGGAAGCGGCCTACATCCAGAAGAACATCGACGCGACGCGCAAGGCGTACGCGATCGACGGCACGCAGCCGGAGAACTACTCCGGCAAGTCGACCGTCAAGAACAAGGACCAGCTCCGCACCGACGCCGACACGGCGGCCGGCTACCGCGTCCTCGACCCGAACATCGTGTCGCCGACGTTCCAGCAGCTGGAGCAGAAGCGGAAGTACTACCAGTTCCCGACCACCCTCGACATCGACCGCTACGAGGGCCAGGACACCGTCGTGGGCCTGCGCGAGCTCAACATCAAGGGCATCCCGAAGCGGAACTGGATCAACGACCACTTCACCTACACCCACGGCTACGGCGCGATCATGGCGGCGGGCACGCAGACGGACGCCAACGGCTCCCCGGTCTTCACCGAGGCCGGCCTGCCGACCACGGGCAAGCTCGGCCCGTACCAGCAGCGGATCTACTACGGCGAGAAGACCGACCAGTACTCGATCGTCGGCGGCCCGCAGAAGGAGCTGGACTACGAGGAGAACGGCGAGAAGTCGACCAGCTACGAAGGCAAGAGCGGGGTCAACCTCTCCAGCACCTTCAACCGCGCCGCCTACGCGGTCGCGCTGAGCGAGCCGCAGATCCTCTACTCGGGGGCCATCGGCGAGGGCTCGCGGATCCTCTACAACCGCACGCCCAAGGAGCGCGTCGAGGCGGTCGCCCCGTGGCTGACCATCGACGGTGACGCCTACCCGGCCGTCGTCGACGGCCGGATCCAGTGGATCGTCGACGCGTACACGACCACCAACGGCTACCCGTACGCCTCGCGCACGACGCTGGGGGAGACCACGGCCGACGCGCTGACGGTCGGAAACCAGCAGCGCGCTGTCGTCGCCCAGCAGAACCAGGTCAACTACATCCGCAACTCGGTGAAGGCCACCGTCGACGCCTACGACGGCACGGTGACCCTCTACCAGTGGGACAAGGAGGACCCCGTCCTCAAGACCTGGATGAAGGCGTTCCCGGACACCGTGGAGCCGCGCGAGGCGATCAAGCCCAGCCTCATGCAGCACCTGCGCTACCCGCAGGACATGTTCAAGGTCCAGCGCGAGCTGCTCACCCGGTACCACGTCACCAACCCGGCGCAGTTCTACAGCGGTTCGGACGCCTGGCAGGTGCCGGACGACCCGACCAACAAGGACGGCAACGCGGTCCCGCCGTACTACCTGAGCATGAAGATGCCCGGGGACAAGGACCAGCGGTTCTCGCTCACGACGACGTTCACCCCGAACGGGCGGCCCAACCTGGGCGGCTTCATGGCGGTCGACGCCGACGCGCGGAGCAAGGACTACGGCCGCATAAAGCTGCTGAGAGTGACCTCCGACGTCCCGGGCCCCGCCCAGGTGCAGAGCAAGCTCAACGGCCTGCCGGACGTGGCCCAGTTCGTGCGGGACATGAAGGGCGCCGACTCCGACATCCAGTACGGCAACCTGCTCACCGTGCCGCTGGACGGAGGCTTCCTCTACGTCGAGCCGGTGTACGCCCAGGGCCGCAACGCCCTCTACCCGCTGCTGAAGAAGGTCGCGGTGTCGTACGTGGACGCCGACCAGCCGGAGGGCGACACCACCAAGGACACCACGGTGTTCGAGAACAACCTCACCGAGGCGCTGAACGCGGTGTTCGGGGTCGACGGGGTGACACCGCCCCAGCCCGAGCAGCCGGGGACGACCCCGCCGACGACGCCCAGCTCGAACGACGCGGCCCTCAAGAAGGCCATCGCGGACGCGCAGAAGGCGTACGACGACGGTGAGGCCGCGCTGCAGAAGGGCGACTGGGAGGCCTACGGCAAGGCGCAGGACGCCCTGCAGCAGGCGCTCCAGCAAGCGGCGGAAGCCGGCGCCAAGCTGAAGTCGGACCAGAAGCCGGCGGAGAAGCCGGCCGGTCAGAAGCCCGCGGACCAGAAGCCGGCCGATGGCGCCCCCAAGCCGGGAGCCACACCGTCCAGCAGCGCGAGCCCGCCCAGCGGCTGAGAGGCCTGGTCAGGCACCCACCCCGCGTCGTGATACCTTGAGGACACAACGACGCGGGGTGGAGCAGCTCGGTAGCTCGCTGGGCTCATAACCCAGAGGTCGCAGGTTCAAATCCTGTCCCCGCTACTGAAGACGAGGGCCCGGATCCATCAGGATCCGGGCCCTCGTCGTATTCCGTCGGGCGCCGCGCGCGTGCCCGAAGAGGGGGTGAGAGAGGGCGAGTTGGGGTGAGACGTGTTTGACTTATCTCTCTGTGGGCATGTCGACAAAACGCTGAAGTGACCTCACTGGCTGCGGTATACCAGGTGTACGCGCGTTGCGGGTGGTGCGACGATGGGATTTATGGGGGACAGGGCAACTCTGTTGGAGACAGGGCGGTTTGTGCAGCGGCACGCCAAGAATGCCGCGGATGACATCATCGAGGCGGCGGTGGCCGCCGATGCGACCGTCGACACCACCGCCGAGACCGAGACGGAGACCGAGGCGCGCCACCGGCGCGCCGCCGAGAACGGCGACGCCGCCTCGATGAGCGTGCTCGGCGCGCTGCTGCTGCGCCGGGGGGATCTGGACGGCGCCGAGCCGTACCTGCGCGGGGCCACCGCCGAGGGGGACCGCGCCGCGGCGAACAACCTGGGCGTGCTGCTGCACCAGCGCGGGTACGCCGACGAGGCCGCCGGCTGGTGGCGGGTCGCGGCCGTCGCGGGCTCCGCGCCCGCCGCCCACGCGCTCGGCCGCCACCACCGGGAGCGCGGCGACGAACCGGCCGCCGAGTACTGGCTGCGCCAGTCCGCGGAGCAGGGCCACGCCCTCGGCGCGTACGCCCTCGCCGACCTCCTGGAGCACCGCAGCGACGTGGGGGCGGAGCGTTGGCTGCGGGCCGCCGCCGAACGGGGTCACCGCGAGGCCGCCTACCGGCTGGCCCGCACGCTGGAGCGACGCGTCACCGAGGCGGCCGCGGGCCCCGCGGGCGCGGGCGTGGCGACGGCACCGCACGGCATGGGCGGGAGCGCGGGAGCGGGCGAGGGCCACGGGGCGGGTCCCGGCGGCGCCGCGGGCGCCAAGCCCGGGGGAGACCTCGCCGAGGCCGAGCAGTGGTTCCGGCAGGCCGCCGCGCGCGGACACCGGCGGGCCGCGCTGCACCTGGGCGCGATCCTGGAGAAGCGGGGCGAGCTGAAGGAGGCCGGTCGCTGGTACCTCAGCTCGGCCAAGGAGGGCGAGGCCAAGGCCGCCTGCGCCCTCGGCTTCCTGCTGCGCGACGCCGGTGACGAGGAGAGCGCCGCCGTGTGGTGGCTGCGGGCCGCCCAGGACGGCGACGGGAACGCGGCCAACGCCCTCGGCGCGCTGCACGCGGCCCGGGGCGAGCAGCAGACCGCCGAGCGCTGGTACCGCGCCGCGATGGACGCGGGCGACGTGAACGGGGCGTACAACCTCGGGCTGCTCTGCGCCGCCCAGGACCGTATCCAGCAGGCCGAGCAGTGGTACCGCCGCGCCGCGTACGCCGGCCACCGCGAGGCCGCCAACGCGCTGGCCGTGCTGCTCCTCCAGGCGGGCGACGCGGGCGGCGCCGAGCCCTGGTTCTCCAAGGCCGCCGAGGCGGGCAGCGTCGACGCCGCCTTCAATCTCGGCATTCTCTACGCGGGTCGCGACGACGACCGTACGGCCCTGAGCTGGTACGAGCGCGCCGCCGCCGCGGGGCACACCGAGGCCGCCCTCCAGGTCGGCATCGCCTGCCTGCGCGACGGCGACGAGCAGTCGGCCGAGCGGCACCTGCGGTGCGCGGCGGGCGGGGGCAGCCCCGAGGCCGCGTTCCGGCTCGCCACCGTGCTCGACGCGCGGCGGCCCGAGCCGGGGCCGCCCGCTCTCGGGGCCTCCCGCGAGGAGAAGAGCGAGTGCGAGGAGTGGTACGAGCGGGCCGCCCAGCAGGGCCACCGGCGGGCCCAGGTCAGGGTCGGCATGCTGGCCGCCGGGCGCGGTGACGTGGCCGAGGCGGCGCGTTGGTACCGGGAGGCGGCCGAGGCGGGCAGCCGTAACGGCGCGTTCAACCTCGGGCTGCTCCTCGCGCGCGAGGGCAGCGAACGGGAAGCCGCCCTCTGGTGGGCCCGCGCGGCCCGCGCGGGACACGGGCGGGCCGCCCTGCGCCTGGCGCTGCTCGCGGCCCGCCGGGGCGAGCTGACGGAGGGACGCCGCTGGTGCGCCCACGCCGTGGAGCTGGGTCCCGCCGAGGTGGCCGAGCGGGCCGCCCGGCTGAGCGAGGCGCTCCACCAGGAGCTGACGGCCTGATCCCGTCCGGTTCTCCGGGCTCCGGGCGGCCCCGCACGGCCGGCCGCCCGGCCCGGGACAAGCGATTTGCGCTGGTCGAGGGCGTCCCGTAAGGTTGGGTTCACCGACGCGGGGTGGAGCAGCTCGGTAGCTCGCTGGGCTCATAACCCAGAGGTCGCAGGTTCAAATCCTGTCCCCGCTACTCAGTAGCACCGAAGGCCCGGATCCATTCTTTGGATCCGGGCCTTCGTCGTGCGCGAGGGCGGGCAGCGGTGCGTACGGGAAGAGGGGACGGCCGACGCGAAGGGCCCCCGGCCGGAGTCGGGGGCCCTTCGCGGTGTGCCGGGCGGAGCGTGTCCCGGGCGGAGATCCGCCCGGGAGGCTTGCTCAGGCGGAGGTGGCGCAGTTCGGGCAGATGCCCCGGTACGTGACCTCGACGTCCGAGATCGTGAAACCGAAGCGCTCGGAGTCGGGAAGGTCCGCCAGCGGGTTCCCCGCCGGGTGCACGTCACGGATCGCTCCGCAGCGGCCGCAGACCAGGTGCTGGTGCGGGCGGTGCGCATTGGGGTCGTACCGCTTGGCGCGGCCGTCCGTGGCGACCTCCATGACCTCGCCGAGCGTGACCATCTCGCCCAGCGTGTTGTAGACGGTCGCCCGTGAGATCTCCGGGAGCCTGCCGACGGCGCGCGCGTGCACCTCGTCGGCGGTCAGGTGGACATGGTCCCCATCGAGGACCTCGGCGACGACACGCCGCTGCGCGGTCATCCGCCAGCCGCGGCCGCGCAGTCGTTCCAACAGGTCACTCATGAGGACCAGCCTAACAGTCGGGGGAGCGGCGTCCCGAACGGGTGTGACTTTGGAAGTTCACTTGACTTAGACAATGTCTATCGTAGGATCGAACCCGGCATTGGCCAAGTGGTTCACCTCCGGGCGTGTGATCGGGGGGGCCGGCGGCCGACGACAGGACACGCAGGAATGACGCAGGAGGCGCTCGTGACGCAGGGACCGCTCACTACGGAGGCCGGGGCTCCGGTCGCCGACAACCAGAACAGCGAGACGGCCGGCGTCGGCGGTCCCGTCCTCGTCCAGGACCAGCTCCTCCTCGAGAAGCTCGCCCACTTCAACCGCGAGCGCATCCCGGAGCGCGTGGTCCACGCGCGGGGTGCGGGCGCCTACGGCACCTTCACGGTCACCCGTGACGTCTCGCAGTGGACGCGCGCCAAGTTCCTCTCCGAGGTCGGCAAGCAGACCGAGACCTTCCTGCGCTTCTCCACCGTCGCCGGCAACCTCGGCGCGGCCGACGCGGTGCGCGACCCGCGCGGCTGGGCGCTGAAGTTCTACACCGAAGAGGGCAACTACGACCTCGTCGGCAACAACACCCCGGTGTTCTTCATCAAGGACGCCATCAAGTTCCCCGACTTCATCCACACCCAGAAGCGCGACCCGTACACGGGCTCGCAGGAGGCGGACAACGTCTGGGACTTCTGGGGCCTCTCCCCGGAGTCGACCCACCAGGTGACCTGGCTCTTCGGCGACCGCGGCATCCCCGCCTCGTACCGCCACATGAACGGCTACGGCTCGCACACGTTCCAGTGGAACAACGAGGCCGGCGAGGTCTTCTGGGTCAAGTACCACTTCAAGACCGACCAGGGCATCAAGAACCTCACCACCGAGGAGGCCGTCCGCCTCTCGGGCGTCGACCCGGACTCCCACCAGCGCGACCTGCGCGAGTCCATCGAGCGCGGCGACTTCCCGACCTGGACCGTGCAGGTCCAGATCATGCCGGCGGCCGAGGCGGA
This sequence comes from Streptomyces sp. NPDC053755, assembly GCF_040677675.1. NCBI lineage: Bacteria > Bacillati > Actinomycetota > Actinomycetes > Kitasatosporales > Streptomycetaceae > Streptomyces > Streptomyces sp. NPDC053755. The sequence continues at coordinate 310,248 of NZ_JBFASK010000003.1, forward strand.
GAACTACCGCTTCAACCCGTTCGACCTCACCAAGGTGTGGCCGCACGAGGACTACCCGCCGATCGAGATCGGCAAGCTGGAGCTCAACCGCAACCCGGAGAACATCTTCGCCGAGGTCGAGCAGTCGATCTTCAGCCCCGCGCACTTCGTGCCGGGCATCGGCCCCTCCCCGGACAAGATGCTCCAGGGCCGTCTCTTCGCGTACGGCGACGCCCACCGCTACCGCGTCGGCATCAACGCCGACCACCTGCCGGTGAACCGCCCGCACGCCACCGAGGCGCGGACGAACTCCCGTGACGGCTTCCTGTACGACGGCCGCCACAAGGGCGCGAAGAACTACGAGCCGAACTCCTTCGGCGGCCCGCACCAGATCGACCGCCCGCTGTGGCAGTCCGTCCCGGTGACGGGTGTGACCGGCGACCACGCCGCCCCGATCCACTCCGAGGACAACGACTTCGTCCAGGCGGGCAACCTCTACCGCCTGATGTCCGAGGACGAGAAGGGCCGTCTCATCGAGAACCTGGCGGGCTTCATCGCCAAGGTGTCCCGTGACGACATCGCCGAGCGTGCCATCAACAACTTCCGCCAGGCGGACGGTGACTTCGGCAAGCGGCTCGAAGCCGCTGTCCAGGCCCTGCGCGGCTGAGGACGCTTGTCGTAGATAAGGAGAGGGCCGGACTCCCGCGAGGGGGTCCGGCCCTCTCGCGTCCTAGCCGGCCAATGAGGGGGCCCGCCGGTGCGCCGGGATCCAGCACCGGATGATGTCACGCACGGAGACGATGCCGAGCGGCCCCGTCCCGTCGAGCACGACCAGGTGGCGGAAGCCGCCGTGCGTCATGGCCTCCGCGGCCTCCTCCAGGGTCCAGGTGGGTGCGGCGAAGACGACGTTGTTCGTGGTGTGGGCGCCCGCGGTCTCGTGGTCGGGATCCTGGTCCGCGCCGATCGAGTTGAGGATGTCGCGCTCGGTGAGGATGCCGAGGCCGCTGGTGTCGGTGTCCAGAACGATGGCCGCACCGACACGGCGGGCCGACATCAGCCGGGCCGCCTGCCGGAGGGTGTGAGCGGGCCCGATGGTGAGGACCACCGTGCTCATGGCGTCACGGACGAGCATGAAAGGAGCCACCTCCTTGGTGATTCGTTCCCGCGTTCAACGAGAACGGATTCACAAGTTCACAAGTGGGGGGACTCTCAGAGTTGCATCGGGTGGCCCGGGGGACAAGGGGGCGCGCACGGCATCCGCGGGGGCGCCCGAGGCGATCAAGCGACCGGCTCGACGGCCTCGGAGCCCCTCGGTCCGTCGGTCCTCCGCCCTCAGTCCTTCTGGTTCAGATAGCTCAGCAGCTCGCCGTGCAGCAGCCCGTTCGACGCCGCCGCGTTTCCGCTGTGCGGACCATGCCGGCCGTCGAGACCGGTGAACGTTCCCCCCGCCTCCTGCACCACGATCGCCGTGGCCGCCATGTCCCAGAGGGACAGCTCCGGCTCCGCGCAGATGTCGACCGAGCCCTCGGCGACCATCATGTACGGCCAGAAGTCGCCGTACGCCCGGGTACGCCAGCACGCGCGCGTCAGGTCGAGGAAACCGGGCAGCCGTCCGCCCTCCTCCCAGCCGCCCAGCGAGGAGTACGCGAACGACGCGTCCGCCAGCTCCCCGACCTTCGAGACGTGGATGCGGCTCGCGGAGGTCAGGCTCCGGCCGGTGAACGCGCCCGCGCCCTTCGCCGCCCACCAGCGCCGGCCGAGCGCCGGAGCCGAGACCACGCCGACCACCGGCTGGAAACCGGAGTCGCCGGCCTCCATCAGCGCGATCAGCGTCGCCCAGACCGGCACGCCCCGGACGTAGTTCTTGGTGCCGTCGATCGGGTCGATCACCCAGCGGCGGGGGCCCGTGCCCTCCACGCCGTACTCCTCGCCGAGGATCGCGTCGCGCGGACGGGCCCGCTGCAGCTGACCGCGGATCAGTTCCTCCGCGGCCTTGTCGGCTTCGCTCACCGGCGTCATGTCCGGCTTGGTCTCGACCTTCAGGTCGAGCGCCTTGAAGCGGTCCATGGTGGCCGCGTCGGCGGCATCCGCGAGGACATGGGCGAGACGCAGATCATCGTGGTAATCGGCCATGGTCGAAACTCTATCTGCCGGCGGGACACGGGCCCACGACAGACCTTGACAGTGCGTGGCCGCCCGTCAACCCTGAGCGCAGAACCGTTCTGGCCCGGAGGCGACGATGCCTACTGCCCGTGAGGCCCTGCTCAACGCCGCCCTCGCGGCGCTCGCGGGGCTGCCCTGGTCCGCGGTCCGGATGGTCGACGTCGCCACCGCCGCCGGCGTCTCCCGGCAGACCCTCTACAACGAGTTCGGCAGCAAGGAGGGCCTGGCCCGGGCCCTCGTGCGCCGCGAGGCCGACGCGTACGTCCGGGGCGTCGAGCGGCTGCTGACCGCACCGGCCCCGCCCGAGCGGAACCTCGCCGCGGTCGCCGAGTGGACCGTCGGCGTGGCGCGTGCCCGCCCGCTGCTGCGTGCGCTGCTCACCGGCTGCTGGAGCGAGCGGCTTCCGGCGCCCCGCCCGGCGCGGGCACGGGCGCGGGTGGCCGCCCTCCCGGCGCAGCGGCGCGCCGACGCGGGACCACCGTCACCGGCGGAGCTCCTCGGGCAGGCCAGGGACCTGGCGGCCGCCGCGCTGGTCGCGGCGGGCCGGACCGAGGACGCGGCGGAGGCCCTGCGCTCCTGTGAGATCGTCCTGCGCCTCACGCTGTCGTGCGTCGTCGCGCCTCCCGACCCGGCCGATCCGGTGCGCCTGGTCCGCGAGGAGCTGGCCCGGATGCGGGTGCGCCACTCGCTCAGTGCGACGAACCCGAAAGCTGGAGACCGATGACACCGCAGATCACCAGCGTGATCGAGACGATCTTGAGCGTGGAGACGACGTCACCCAGGAAGACCATGCCGTAGATCGCCGTGCCGGTCGCGCCGATGCCCGTCCACACCGCGTACGCGGGCCCCACGTCCAGCTTCTTCAGGGAGAGCGTGAGCAGTCCGAAACTGGCCAGGGCGAAGACGGCGAAGGCGATGGTCGGCCAGAGCCGGGTGAAACCGTGCGACAGCTTCAGGCAGACCGCGAACCCCGTCTCCAGGATTCCCGCGAACACCACCAGCAGCCACGCCATCGTCAGTGCCTCCCACGCCGTCGGTGACTGCTTCGTCTCACTTGGTGCGATTATGCACTTACCAACCGAACCCGACCGCAAACGTGCGCGACTCAGTCACCCTCGCGTCGCTCCCGGGTGGCGAGCAGCCGCCGCAGTGAGTAGAGCCGGGCCGGATCGGCGTGCCCCTCCGCCACCCACGCGTCCAGCGCGCACTCCTGCTCGTCGTGGCTGCATGCCCGCGGACAGTTCTCCGTGCCCGGGACGAGATCGGGGAAGGCGAGGATGACCCGGGACGGGTCGACGTGGTGCAGGCCGAAGGACCGCACGCCCGGGGTGTCGATCACCCAGCCCCCCTCCTTGTCGTTCAACGGGAGCGCCAGGGCCGAGGTGGTGGTGTGCCGTCCGCGGCCGGTGACCGCGTTGACATGGCCCGTCGAACGTCGCCGGTCCTCCGGGACCAGGGCGTTGACCAGCGTCGTCTTCCCGACCCCCGAGTGCCCGACGAACGCCGTGGTGCGCCCCTTGAGGTGCTCGTGCACCCGCTCGGCGGCGACCCCGTCGACGAACTCGTCGCGCGTGGTCACGACGTGCGGCACACCCAGCGCGCCGTACATCTCCAGCAGCTCGTCCGGCTTGGCCAGGTCCGACTTCGTGAGCACGAGCAGCGGGGTGAGCCCGCCGTCGTAGGCGGCGACCAGGCAGCGGTCGATCAGCCGGGGGCGCGGCTCGGGGTCGGCGAGCGCGGTGACGATCGCCAGCTGGTCGGCGTTGGCGACGACGACCCGCTCGAACGGATCGTCGTCGTCGGCCGTACGTCGCAGGACGGAGCTGCGCTCACCGATCCGGACGATGCGGGCCAGGGTGTCCTTCTCGCCGGAGAGGTCGCCCACCAGGGAGACCCGGTCCCCGACCACGGCGGCCTTGCGGCCCAGCTCGCGCGCCTTCATGGCCAGGACGACGCGGTCGTCCACCAGACAGGTGAGCCGGCCCCGGTCCACGGTGAGGACCATGCCCTCGACCGCGTCCTCGTGCTTCGGACGGATGTTGGTACGGGGACGGTTGCCCTTGCGGTTCGGCCGCTGGCGGATGTCGTCCTCGTCGGTGTTCTTCCCGTAACGCCGCATGGCTCAGGCTCCGAGCATTTCGGTCCACATCGTCGGGAAGTCCGGCAACGTCTTGGCGGTCGTCGCCACGTCCTCGATCCGCACGCCCTCCACGGCCAGGCCGATGATCGCGCCCGCCGTCGCCATGCGGTGGTCGTGGTACGTGCGGAAGACACCGCCGTGCAGCGGGCGGGGGCGGATGTGCAGACCGTCCTCGGTCTCCGTCACGTCGCCGCCGAGCTCGTTGATCTCCTTGGTGAGCGCCGCCAGCCGGTCCGTCTCGTGGAGGCGCAGATGGGCGACGCCGCGCAGCGTGGACGGCGAGTCGGCCAGGGCGGCGACCGCCGCGATGCCCGGGGTGAGCTCGCCGACCTCGCCGAGGTCGACGTCGATGCCGTGGATCCGTCCGGTCCCCGTGAAGGTCAGGCCGGCGTCGGTCAGCTCGCAGGAGCCACCCATCTCGGTGAAGATCTCGCGCAGCGCGTCACCGGGCTGGGTGGTCCTGGCCGGCCAGTCCGGGACGGTGACCCGTCCGCCGGTGACCAGGGCCGCGGCCAGGAACGGCTGGGCGTTGGACAGGTCCGGTTCGACCGTCAGGTCCCGCCCGAGCAGCGCGGACGGGGAGACCCGCCAGACGTTCGGCTCGCCACCCGTCTCCGGCTCGTCGACCTGCGCGCCGACCATCCGCAGCATGTCGACGGTCATCCGGATGTGGGGGAGGGAGGGGAGCTTCGCGCCGACGTGGCGGACCTCCACCCCCTGGTTGAAGCGGGGCGCGGAGAGCAGCAGGGCGCTGACGAACTGGGAGGAGGAGGAGGCGTCGATCTCCACCTCGCCGCCGTCCAGGGCGCCGCCTCCGTGCACGGTCATCGGCAGCGCGCCGCGCCCGTCGTCCTCGACCCGGGCTCCGAGGACGCGCAGCGCGTCGATCACCCCGTGCAGTGGCCGCTCGTGCGAACGGGCGTCGCCGTCGAAGTGCACAGGACCGTCGGCGAGGGCGGCGACCGGCGGCAGGAAGCGCATGACCGTACCGGCGTTGCCGACGTCCACGGTCGCGGGACCGCGCAGCGGCGCCGGGATGATCCGCCAGGCCTCGCCCGTACCGTCCGGGCCGACGCCCTCCTCGATACGGACGCCCAGCGTGCGCAGGGCCTCGGCCATCAGCAGCGTGTCGCGGGAGCGCAGCGGGCGGCGCAGCCAGCCCGGCTCGGCGGCGAGGGCGGCCAGCACCAGGCCGCGGTTGGTGACCGACTTCGACCCGGGCACGGTGACGGTCGCGTCGACTGCTCCGCTCGCGTACGGGGCGGGCCAGAGGTCGGAGTTCGGGTCGAGACGAGCGGAGCTTTCGGTCATGCCCTCACTTTAGTGGGGCCCACACCGGCAGGGGCCCGTCACCGGCCGTGGTGCACGGGATCCGCCGGCCGGACCGGCCCGCCGGGCGGCGACCCGCCTCAGAGCCCCAGCAGCCAGCGGCCTCCGCCGATGAGGGAGCAGATCGAGACGGCGTGGAAGAAGAAGAGCCAGATCGCCGCGTGGGCGTGGGTGAGGCGGGCGAGCTGGTCGGCGTCCGAGTCCGGGGCGCCTCCGTGACGCCTCTTGCGCTGGAGCTCGAAGACCGGGCGGACACCGCCCAGGAGCAGGAACCAGACGACGGAGTACGCGAACGCCGACTGGACGTCCGGTCCGGTCAGCCAGGAGACCAGGAGGAAGGCCGTGCCGGTGAGGAGGACGGTGAAGATCCCGTAGGCGTTGCGGACCATCACCAGGAGCGCCAGCAGAAGGGCGGTGGCCACCCACAGCAGCAGCGTGATGCGGTGGTCGGCCAGGAGCCACGCCCCGCCGAGGCCCAGCAGCGGGGCGGCGGTGTAGCCGGCGGCCGCGGTCAGGATCATGCCGATGCCGCGCGGGCGGCCGCGGGAGACGGTCAGGCCGCTGGTGTCGGAGTGCAGCCGGACGGCCTGGAGCTGGCGGCCGGTGGCGAGGGCGATCAGCCCGTGGCCGCCCTCGTGGGCGATGGTGATCGCGTTGCGTGACAGGCGCCACAGCGTCCTGGGGAGGACGGCGGCGAGGGCGGCGACGGCGGTGACGATCACCAGCCACAGTTCCGGGGCGGGCTGGGTGCCGAGGACTTCGGTCATGTGCGGGACGTGCTCCTCGGGTCGGGGGACGGGGGCCGGTGCGGAGCCCGGTCGTCGGAAGGCGGTGGTCTGGAGACGGGAGGGAGTGGCAGTGTGGCACGTATGTGCGGACGGTATGCGGCGAGTCGACGGCCCGAGGACCTGGTCGGTCTCTTCGAGGTCGAGAAGTGGGAGCCCGAGGAGACCTTGGCTCCGGACTGGAACGTGGCCCCCACCAAGGAGGTCTACGCGGTACTGGAGCGTCCACTGAAAGACGCGGAATCACCTCGGCCGGTTCGCCAGCTGCGGACACTGAAGTGGGGACTCGTACCGTCCTGGTCGAAGACGCCCGAGGGCGCGGCCCGGATGATCAACGCCAGGGCCGAGACGGTGCACGAGAAGCCGTCGTTCAAGCGGGCGCTCTCCGCGCGGCGGTGCCTGCTGCCCGCCGACGGCTATTACGAGTGGGTGACCGGGTCCGGCGAGCGGGATCTGGAGGTCGAGGGGAAGAAGAAGCGGCCGCGCAAGCAGCCGTACTTCGTGACCCCGGCGGACGGCTCGGTCTTCGCCATGGCGGGGCTCTACGAGTTCTGGCGGGACCGGACGCTGCCCGACGACCACCCGGCGGCGTGGTGGGTGACGTGCTCGGTCATCACCACGGAGGCGGAGACCGGCCCCCTGGGGGTCGCCCCGGAGGAGGGCCCCCGGTCGCTGGCCGACATCCACCCCCGGATGCCGCTCATGCTGACGCCCGACCGCTGGGACGCCTGGCTCGACCCGCGCACGACCGACGTCGAGGAGGTGCGCTCCCTGCTCTCCCCTCCGACGGAGGGCCTGATGCGGGCCTACCCGGTGGCGACCGCCGTGAGCAACGTCCGCAACAACGGCCCGGAACTGCTCCAGGAGCTGGACGGGCCGGAGGTCGCCACCCTCTTCTGATCCCCGGACCCCGGACCCCGGACCCCGGACCCCGGGCTGCGCCGCGAACGCACCCCGGTGGCGTCGGGCGGCAGGATGGGGACGTGACGAAGAGCGAGATCGTATCGACCGAGGCCGGGGACGCGCGGATCACCTGGCACCCCGGCCGGAAGCCCTGGACGGTCCTCGCCGTCGGCCACGGCGCCGGCGGCGGGATCGAGGCGCGGGACCTGGTGGCCCTCGCCGCGGCGCTGCCCGCGCACGGGGTGACCGTGGCGCTGGTGGAACAGCCCTGGCGGGTCGCGGGGAAGAAGCTCGCGCCCGCGCCCAGGACGCTGGACACCGGCTGGCGCGGCCTCTGGCCGGCGCTCGTCCGGCCGGGGCTCCCCGTGATCGCCGGCGGGCGCAGCGCCGGGGCCCGGGTCGTCTGCCGCACCGGCGCGGAACTCGGCGCGGCGGCCGTGCTCGCCCTGAGCTTCCCCCTCCACCCGCCCGGCAAGCCGGAGAAGACGCGCGCCGACGAGCTCCTCGGCACCGCACTGCCCACCCTCGTCGTGCAGGGCGGCAACGACCCCTTCGGGAAGCCCGGGGAGTTCCCCGAAGGGGAGTACGGCCTCGTCGAGGTGCCCCACGCGGATCACGGCTTCGCCGTCCCCAAGCGCGCGCCCCTCGGCCAGGACGAGGCTCTCGACCTCCTCACGGCCGAAGTCACCGCGTGGGCCGCGTCACTTCGCTGACGCCGGGCGGGAGACGGGAATGCGGAGGGGAGGACCCCTGTTGTCTCGGACATCGGTGAGAGAGCAAGGAAGAGGGAGTCCGTCGTATGGGTTCGACCATCTGCCCCCAGCGCCCGCAGGCCGCTGACCTCGACTGGACGGTCCTGCCCGCGGCCAAGATCGCCCCTATTCGGGCGGCGGGCGGAGCGGTTCCTCGTCTATCCTCCGAAACGAGCGGGTCCGCACTCGGGCTCGCCACCACGCTGGAGGAGGTGGGTCCGGTCACTGGGACCGACACAGGGACCGACGACGGCCCCGAGGAGACGACCGCGGAGCGCAACGCGCGCTTCGAGCGGGACGCCCTCGGCTACCTCGACCAGATGTACTCCGCCGCGCTGCGGATGACGCGCAATCCCGCGGACGCCGAGGACCTGGTGCAGGAGACGTACGCCAAGGCGTACGGCTCGTTCCACCAGTTCCGCGAGGGTACGAACCTGAAGGCGTGGATGTACCGCATCCTGACCAACACCTTCATCAACTCGTACCGCAAGAAGCAGCGCGAGCCCCAGCGCAGTGCCGCCGAGGAGATCGAGGACTGGCAGCTCGCCCGGGCCGAGTCGCACATGTCGACCGGTCTGCGGTCGGCCGAGTCCCAGGCCCTCGACCACCTGCCGGACTCCGACGTGAAGGAAGCCCTCCAGGCGATCCCGGAGGAGTTCCGCATCGCCGTCTATCTCGCGGACGTCGAGGGCTTTGCGTACAAGGAGATCGCGGACATCATGGGTACACCCATCGGTACGGTGATGTCCCGGCTGCACCGGGGCCGCCGCCAGCTGCGCGGCATGCTCGAGGACTACGCTCGCGACCGCGGGCTGGTTCCCGCGGGCGCCGGAGAGTCGAACGATCTGAAAGGCTCGGGCTCATGAGCTGCGGAGAGCCGCACGAGACGGACTGCTCAGAGGTCCTGGATCATCTCTACGAGTTCCTCGACCACGAGATGCCCGACAGTGACTGCACCAAGTTCGAGGTGCACTTCGAGGAGTGCTCCCCGTGCCTGGAGAAGTACGGCCTGGAGCAGGCGGTGAAGAAGCTCGTCAAGCGCTGCTGCGGCAGCGACGACGTCCCCACCGATCTGCGGGCCAAGGTGATGGGCCGGATCGACCTCATCCGTTCGGGTCAACTGGTTCCGGAACAAGACGTGACGGACGTGACCGACGTGCCGGCGGCCGCCCAGGAGTGACGCCCGTCCGCCGGGGAACGACGCCCCGGCGGTGACGCCCGACACGTACATCCGCACACGTCACATCGACACACAGGACGACGACGAGAGGGCCACCGCGACGCGCACGCGGTGGCCCTCGCGCGTATATCAGCTTGTATCACCCGATGGTGCGAATCGGCGGCAGCGGGGCGTTCCCGCCCGCCCGACTCGCTAGCGTGACAGGGGTGATGGGCGTGATGGTGATTCCGCGAGCGGCACGCGTGTACATCGGCTGCGCGCTGCTCGGCGCCGTCGCGTGCGGCGCTCCCGCGCTGCGTCCCGGTGCCCACACCCCCTGGGACGTGGCGGCGCTGCTCGCCGCCCTGTACGCCGTCTGCGAGCTGCCCGCCCGCCGTCGGCCGCCCGGCGCCGGCTCCTTCTTCGCCGTCCTGCTGGCCGCCGCGCTCCTCCTGCCGCCCTCTGCCGCCGCGCTCACGGCGTTGCCCGGCGCCCTCCTCACCCGGGTGGACCAGCCCCCCGCCCTGGTACGCCGCGTCTGGCGGGCCGCCCAGCTGGTGATCGCGGTCGGGGCCGCCGCTCTCGCCGCCGAGGTCCTGCGCCCCGACCGGGCCCTGGGGCACGGCCCGCACACCCCCGACTTCCCCTACGCCCTGCTCCCGGCCGGCGCGGCCGCGCTCACCTTCTGCCTCGTCATGACCGCCCTGGACGGCGGCATCCGGGCCACGGCCGAGGGGCTCGCGCCGCACACCGCCTGGCGCGGGCTGTTCGGCCGGGCGCTCGCCCCCCACGCGGTCCACGGGCTCGCCGGACTGATGATGGCCGTCCTCTGGCGCAGTTCGTACGGGCCCGTCGCCGCCCTCTTCGTCCTGCTGCCCATGTACATCTCCTGCTGGGTCTTCGCCCAGTACCACCGCGAGCGAGCCGCCCACCAGGCCACGATCCGCGCCCTCGTCCAGGCCGTGGACATCAAGGACAGGTACACCCGCGGGCACAGCGAACGCGTCGGCCGGGCCTCGGTGCTGATCGCGCGTGAGCTGGGGATGGCGGACGAGCGGCTGGAGAACCTGCGGTTCGCCGGGATCCTCCACGACGTGGGAAAGCTGGGCGTGCCGACGCGGGTGCTCCGCAAGGACGGCCCCCTGACGGCGCAGGAACGCCGGGTCATCGAGCTGCACCCCGAGTACGGCCACGAGATCGTCCGGGGCATCGGATTCCTCGGCGAGGCACGGTCGGCGATCCTGCACCACCACGAACGCATGGACGGCAGCGGCTACCCCTACGGGCTCAAGGGGGAGCAGATTCCGGAGTTCGCCCGGGTGGTCGCCGTCGCCGACGCCTTCGACGCGATGACGTCGACCCGCTCGTACAGCCGGGCCCGCCCGGTGGGGACGGCGGTGGCCGAGCTGGAGCGGTGCGCGGGCACCCACTTCGACCCGCGGATGGTACGGGCGCTGGTGCGGGCCCTGGACCGGCACGGCTGGCAGACCACGGTCACCGCCGACGAGCCGCCGCGCCCCGGGACCGCACTCCCGCCGCCCCGCCCCCACGGCCGGCCCGCCACCGCCCGGGCGACGGACACCGGCCCGGCCCGCGACGGTGACGCCGCCGGCCCCCGGCCCGCCCCGCCCCGGCGCCGGAGCGGCGCGTGAGGGGCGGGGGCGTCACCGTCGCGGCGGTCTACGGATCGGCGTTCCTGCTCACGGCCGGCGCGTTCGCCTCCACCCTCTGGCACGGCCTCGCCGAACCGGGCAACGCCCTCGCCTTCGGTGTGCTCATCGCCCTCGGCGAGCTCGCCCGCTGGGGCGCCCTGCCGGGGGAGAGGGAGCCCGCGCCGCTCGCCGCCGCCGGAGCGCTCGCGTACGCCCTCCTCGGCGAGAGCGGCGGCGTCCCCACCACCCACGGGGTGCCGCAGACCGTCGCCGTCGTCGTCGCCGGCGGGCTCGTCGGGATCGTGCCCCACGTGGCCCGGGGCGAGGGCCCCGGCCTCGACCACCTCGCCCGGCGCGTCCTCACGGTCGGCTTCGCCGCCCTCTGCTTCCAGCCGCTCTACAACAGCGGAGAGGTCACCGCCCACCTCGGCCGGGGCCCGTCCTACGCGCTCTTCCTGCTCCTGCTGCTCCTCCTCACCGCCCTCTGCGACGCCGTCGTCGCCGCCCTGCTGCTCCGCGCCCGCACGGCTCCCCGGGGCACCCTGCGGCGCACGGGAGGCACCCCCGCCCCCTACGGCCCCCTGCTCCGCGACGAGCTGCGCGCCCTGATCGGCATCGGCTCGGCCGTCGGTGCCACGGGCACCGTCATGGCCCTGGGGGTCGCCGCCACCGGCCTGTGGGCGCTGCCGGTCTTCTGCGTCCCGCTGCTGCTCGCCCAGGTCTCCTTCCGCCGCTACACCGCCGTCCGGATCACGAACGGCCAGACGATCGCCTCCCTCGCCCGCGCCACCGAGATCGCCGGCTACACCCCGCCCGGCCACGCCCACAGGGTCGCCGCCCTCAGTACGGCCGTCGGACGCGAGCTGGGCCTGTCCGGGCCCGACCTGACCGTTCTGGAGTACGCGGCGCTGATGCACGACATCGGCCAGCTCTCCCTCCTCGACCCCGTCCCCGACGGAGCCACCGCCCCCCTCCCCGCCGCCGAGCAGCGCCGGATAGCGCTGCTCGGCGGCGCCGTCGTACGCCAGACCGGTGTCCCGCCGGCCGTCGCCGTGGTCGTGGAACGGCTGGCCGACCCGTACGGCGAGCAGCCGCTGCCCGCCCGGATCGTCCGAACGGTCAACGCCTACGACGACTGGTCGAGAGACGGGGCCGGGGGCGCTCTGAACGCCATGGAACGCCTGCGCCTGGGGGCCGCGCGGGACTTCCACCCGGAGGTCGTGGAGTCCCTGGCCAGAGTCCTGGCACGGGGCGGCGTCGCCCCCGCCCCTCCTGGGTAACCCATGGGTAATGAGCGCGCGTCCAACCGGGCATGGTTGGATGCGAACAAGAGGGTGAAACGACCGGCAGGCGGGAATCGTGAGGATCTTCGGGAAGGTACGGCATCGGCCCTCCGCCTCGTGGCGGCAGGCCACCGACCGCGCGTTCACGCTGATCGGCGACGGCCGGTACGAGGACGCGGGCGCGCTGCTGACGCGCGCGGCGGATCTGGAGCCCTGGCTCTCGGAGTCCTGGTTCAACCTGGCGCTGCTGCACAAGTTCCGGCACGACTGGGAACAGGCACGGGCCGCCGGGCTGCGCGCCGTCGCGCTGCTCGACAAGGAGACCGGCGCCCCCGACTGGTGGAACGTCGGCATCGCCGCCACGGCGCTCCAGGACTGGCCGCTGGCCCGGCGCGCCTGGCAGGCCTACGGGCTGAAGGTGCCCGGCGCCTCCGCCGGGACCGGTGAACCGGCCGGCATGGAGCTGGGCAGCGCGGCCGTGCGGCTCTCCCCGGAGGGCGAGGCGGAGGTCGTCTGGGGCCGCCGGCTCGACCCCGCGCGCATCGAGGTGCTCTCGATCCCGCTGCCGTCCTCCGGCCGGCGCTGGGGCGAGGTCGTGCTCCACGACGGCGTGCCCAACGGCGAGCGGACCACCACTGCGGGCCCCTCCTATCCCGTCTTCGACGAGATCGAGCTGTGGGCCCCGTCCCCCGTGCCCACCTGGGTGGTCCTCCTGGAGGCCGCGACCGAGGAGGACCGGGACGCCCTGGAGCGGCTCGCCGCCGACGCCGGCTTCGCCGCCGAGGACTGGTCCTCGTCGGTGCGGCTGCTCTGCCGCGCCTGCTCCGAGTCGACCATGCCCAGCGCCGAGGGCGAGGGCGAGCACCTCGACCCCCACGACCACAGCGAGCCGGGGCACCCCGGCCCGCTGGGACACCGCTCGCCCGGGGAGCTGTGGGTCCCCGAACGCGAGTGCGGTATCGCCGCCCCCGTCGGCCTGGTCCGCGGGCTCCTCGACGGCTGGGTCGCGGACAGCCCGGACAGCCGTGAGTGGCGGGATCTCGAAGAGGTCTGCTGAGCCCGTGTCCACGGGCCCGTAGGCTGTCCTCCGACGGAATCGGGTTTTCAGGAAGGCGCGGCCGGACATGGCGCAGCAGGAGACGGACGAGCAGATCAACGACGGCTTCGTCGTGGACACGGAGGACTGCGAGGCGCGCGAGCTCGCCCACCGCGAGCGGGGCACGTCGCGTCCGATCACGGTCGTCGGCAATCCCGTGCTCCACCGCGAGTGCAAGGACGTCACCGAGTTCGACGACAAGCTCGCGGCGCTGATCGACGACATGTTCGCCAGCCAGAAGACCGCCGAGGGCGTGGGCCTGGCGGCGAACCAGATCGGTGTGGACCTCAAGGTCTTCGTCTACGACTGCATGGACGACGAGGGCGTCCGCCACGTCGGCGTCGTCTGCAACCCGGTCCTCGAGGAGATCCCGACCGAGCTGCGCGTCCTGGACGAGTCCAACGAGGGCTGCCTGTCGGTGCCCACCGCCTACGCCGAGCTGGGCCGCCCCGACTACGCCGTGGTCCGGGGGCAGGACCCTCAGGGCAACCCGATCAAGGTCCGCGGCACGGGTTACTTCGCGCGCTGCCTGCAGCACGAGACGGACCACCTCTACGGCTACCTCTACATCGACCGGCTCTCCAAGCGGGACCGCAAGGACGCCCTGCGCCAGATGGCCGAGGGCACCCCGCGCTACGAGACGGTGCCGAACGACTGATCCGCCGGACGCGTCAGTGGGAAGGGCCCCGCTCCCGAAGAGGAGCGGGGCCCTTTCGCGTACCTGACGCCCTAGAAGTCCTCGTCCAGGTCCACCGAGCCCTCCACCGCCACCTGGTAGGCGGACGGGCGGCGCTCGAAGAAGTTCGTCAGCTCCTGGACGCCCTGGAGTTCCATGAACGCGAACGGGTTCTCGGAGCCGTAGACCGGGGCGAAGCCCAGGCGCTGGAGGCGCTGGTCGGCGACGCACTGGAGGTATTCGCGCATCGACTCGGTGTTCATGCCCGGCAGGCCGTCGCCGCACAGGTCGCGGCCGAACTGCAGCTCCGCCTCCACGGCCTCCTTCAGCATGGCGGTGACCTGCTGCCGAAGCGCGTCGTCGAAGAGGTCGGGCTCCTCCTTGCGGACGGTGTCCACGACCTCGAAGGCGAAGTTCATGTGCATCGTCTCGTCGCGGAACACCCAGTTGGTGCCGGTCGCCAGGCCGTGGAGCAGACCACGGGACCGGAACCAGTAGACGTAGGCGAAGGCGCCGTAGAAGAACAGGCCCTCGATGCACGCGGCGAAGCAGATCAGGTTGAGCAGGAAGCGGCGGCGGTCGGCCCGAGACTCCAGGCGGTCGATCTTCTCGACCGAGTCCATCCACCGGAAGCAGAACTGCGCCTTCTCGCGGATGGACGGGATGTTCTCGACCGCGTCGAACGCGGCGGCGCGGTCCTCCGGATGGGGCAGGTAGGTGTCGAGCAGCGTCAGATAGAACTGGACGTGCACGGCCTCCTCGAACAGCTGGCGCGAGAGGTAGAGCCGCGCCTCGGGGGAGTTGATGTGCTTGTACAGCGTCAGCACGAGGTTGTTGGCGACGATCGAGTCACCGGTCGCGAAGAACGCCACCAGCCGCCCGATCATGTGCTGCTCGCCCGGCGTCAGCTTGGCGAGGTCGGCGACGTCGGAGTGGAGGTCGACCTCCTCTACCGTCCAGGTGTTCTTGATCGCGTCCCGGTAGCGGTCGTAGAAGTCCGGGTAGCGCATGGGACGCAGCGTCAGCTCGAAGCCCGGGTCGAGGAGGTTCTTCCGGTCGTTTGCGCTCATCACTGGCAGGCCTCGCAGGACTCGGGGTTTTCCAGGGAGCAGGCGACCGCGTCGGGGTCGGCGGCCTGCTGGACGGGGAGGGCGGCGGCGGGCGCCGCCTGGGCCGCGCGGGCGATCCGGGTCGCCGGACGGGACCGCAGGTAGTACGTCGTCTTCAGGCCCTGCTTCCAGGCGTACGCGTACATCGACGACAGCTTGCCGATCGTCGGCGTCTCCAGGAACAGGTTCAGGGACTGCGACTGGTCCAGGAAGGGGGTGCGGGCCGCCGCCATGTCGATCAGACCACGCTGCGGGATCTCCCACGCCGTGCGGTACAGCGCGCGGACCTCGGCGGGCACCCAGCCGAAGCCGGCCACCGAGCCGTTGGACTCGCGCAGGGCCTCCCGGGTCTGGGCGTCCCAGACGCCGAGCCGCTTCAGCTCGTCCACGAGGTAAGCGTTGACCTGGAGGAACTCCCCGGAGAGGGTCTCGCGCTTGAAGAGGTTGGAGACCTGCGGCTCGATGCACTCGTACACGCCGGCGATCGACGCGATGGTCGCGGTCGGCGCGATGGCGAGGAGGAGGCTGTTGCGCATGCCGACCGTGGAGATCCGCTCGCGCAGGGCGGCCCAGCGCTCGGGCCAGTGCAGCTCCACGTCGTAGTGGTCGGGGTGCAGCACCCCCCGGGCGGCACGGGTCTTCGGCCAGGCCGGGAGGGGGCCGTAGCGCTTGGCCAGGTCGGTCGACGCCTCGTACGCCGCGAGCATGATCCGCTCGGCGATCCTCGTCGACAGCGCGCGCGCCTCGGGCGAGTCGAAGGGCAGCTTCAGCTGGAAGAAGACGTCCTGGAGGCCCATCGCGCCCAGGCCGACGGGTCGCCAGCGGGCGTTGGAGCGGCCGGCCTGCTCGGTCGGGTAGAAGTTGATGTCCACGACCCGGTCGAGGAACGTGACGGCCGTGCGGACGGTCGCGTCGAGACGCTCCCAGTCGATGGCCTCCTCACCGTCGCGGGCGTCGGGCCGCACGAAGGCGCCGAGATTGACCGACCCCAGGTTGCAGACCGCGGTCTCGCCGTCGTCCGTCACCTCCAGGATCTCCGTGCAGAGGTTGGAGGAGTGGACCGTGTGGCCCGGCTCCGCCGTCTGGTTGGCGGTCCGGTTCGAGGCGTCCTTGAAGGTCATCCAGCCGTTGCCGGTCTGGGCCAGGGTCCGCATCATCCGGCCGTACAGGTCGCGCGCCGGCATCGTCTTGCGGGCCAGGCCGGCGGTCTCGGCGGCGCGGTAGGCGGCGTCGAACTCCTCGCCCCACAGGTCGACCAGCTCCGGCACGTCGGCGGGGGAGAACAGCGACCACGAGGCGTCGGCCTCGACCCGGCGCATGAACTCGTCCGGGATCCAGTGCGCCAGGTTGAGGTTGTGGGTACGCCGCTGGTCCTCACCGGTGTTATCCCGCAGCTCCAGGAACTCCTCGATGTCCGCGTGCCACGTCTCCAGGTAGACCGCGGCCGCGCCCTTGCGCCGCCCGCCCTGGTTCACGGCGGCGACGGAGGCGTCCAGCGTCTTCAGGAACGGCACGATGCCGTTGGAGTGCCCGTTGGTGCCGCGGATCAGCGAGCCGCGGGCGCGGACGCGGGAGTACGACAGGCCGATGCCGCCCGCGTGCTTCGACAGCCGCGCGACCTGGTGGTAGCGGTCGTAGATGGAGTCCAGCTCGTCCTTCGGGGAGTCCAGCAGGTAGCAGGACGACATCTGCGGGTGGCGGGTGCCGGAGTTGAAGAGCGTGGGGGAGGAGGGGAGGTAGTCGAGCCGGCTCATCAGCCCGTACAGCGCCGCCACCTCGTCCAGGGCGCGGGCGCTGTGGTCCTCGGCGAGGCCGCAGGCGACCCGGAGCATGAAGTGCTGCGGGGTCTCGATCACCTTGCGGGTGATCGGGTGGCGCAGGAGGTAGCGGGAGAAGAGCGTGCGCAGGCCGAAGTAGCCGAAGCGGTCGTCCGCCGAGGCGTCGATCAGGGAGTCGAGCCGGGCGGCGTGCTGACGGACGAACTCGGCCGTCCGGTCGGCGATCAGCCCCTCGTGGTGACCGACGGCCACCGAGGAGGAGAAGGTGACCGCGCCCTGGCCGGCGGCCTCGTCGGCGATGGTGATCGTGAGCAGCCGGGCCGCGAGCCGGGAGTAGGCCGGGTCCTCGGCGATCAGACCGGCGGCCGCCTCGGTGGCCAGCTCCCGCAGCTCCGCCTCGTCCGAGGCGGCGTTGCGGCCGCGCAGCGCGGCGGCGGCGACCCTGCCCGGGTCGGTGTCGGGGAGATCGGCGGTGAGGTCGGTCAGGGTCCGGAGCAGTACCGTCCCGGGTCCGTCGCTCTCGATCGCCGCGGCCGGATCGGCTGGCGCGATGGTCACGTGGGGCTCTCCCTCGCTCGGCCCGGGGGCGGCGGCGGGAAGCGGACGGCAGAGGGCACCCCTCAGGCGGGCGCGCGCCGTGTCCACCGGCCCACTCCGCGAGGCCCGGACGACTCTGGCACCCGGAACGGACGGACCGGGCGCGCCGTCCACAGGTCTTCGGACTCGGCAGGCGTACGGAAACGCCTGAACCACACCGTTGCGGGACAGTTCCGGATTTGCACCGGATTCCCCTGGGAGGACAGCGAGATGAGCATACATGTGGGGGGCGCTCCTCGAAGCACCCCCCACATGTTGTGTCATCGGTGCGTCCGGGGCCCGGGCCGCACCCGGAGGGGGCGGACGCCTCGCGGCGCCGGGCGGCGGGCGTCGGACGTCTCGGGGCACCGGGCGGCGGACGCCGGTTCCCCTACCGACGGCGAAGGCCGCCGCGCTCCCCTCGGGAGTCGCGGCGGCCTCCGGACCGTCCGTCACAGGGGCGCGGTCAGTGCGTCTCCTGCCCCAGCTTCGGCATGTCGGCCTGTACGCCGGGCTCGCCCGCGTCGGCCGTGTAGTCCGACGGCGAGGTCTCGTCGATGCCCTCCGGCGCCTTGACCGCCTTCAGGACGAAGGTGAGGACGACGGTGACGATCAGGTTCAGCACGAAGGCGGTCAGGCCGATGTAGCCGATCTCTCCGATGCCCGGGATCTCGGCGGACGAGCCGCCGAAGTGCTTCTGGGTCGGGCTGGCCACGCCGTACGCCGCCGCCGTGCCGTAGACCATGCCGACGGCCCAGCCGGCGAGCAGCGCCCAGCGGTGGAACCAGCGGGTGAACAGGCCGCCGACCAGCGCCGGCAGCGTCTGCAGGATCCAGATGCCGCCGAGGAGCTGGAAGTTGATGGCGACGGTCTTGTCCATGGTGAGGACGAAGGCCAGCGCGCCGACCTTCACCAGCAGCGACACCAGCTTGGACACCTTGGTCTCCTGCTCCGGCGTGGCGTCCGGCTTCAGGAAGTCCTTGTAGATGTTGCGGGTGAAGAGGTTGGCCGCGGCGATCGACATGATCGCGGCCGGCACCAGGGCGCCGATGCCGATGGCGGCGAAGGCCACACCCGCGAACCAGTCCGGGAACATGTTCTCGAACAGCTGCGGGATCGCGAGCTGGCCGTTGGAGACCTTGACCCCGGCGGCGATCGCCATGAAGCCGAGCAGCGCCAGCAGACCCAGCATCAGCGAGTACAGCGGCAGGATCGTGGTGTTGCGACGGATCACGTCACGGCTGCGGGAGGAGAGCGTCGCCGTGATCGAGTGCGGGTACATGAAGAGCGCGAGCGCCGAGCCGAGCGCCAGGGTGGCGTAGCCCCACTGGCCCATCTCGCCCGGCACCAGCGCGCCGCGCGGCTTGTCGGTCGCCGGGTTGACCGTGGCGTACGCCTCGCCGGCCTTGGCGAAGATCTCGTCGAAGCCGCCGAGCTTGATGGGGATGTAGATGATCGCCACGGCGATGACGATGTAGATCAGGGTGTCCTTGACGAAGGCGATGAGCGCCGGGGCGCGCAGACCCGAGGAGTACGTGTACGCCGCGAGGACACCGAACGCGATCAGCAGCGGCAGGTCCTTGATGAACCAGTGCGTGTTCTCGCCGCCGCCCACGCCCATCACGTCCAGGACGGCCTGGATGCCGACGAGCTGGAGCGCGATGTACGGCATGGTCGCGAGGATGCCGGTGAGGGCGACCGCCAGCGACAGGCCCTTCGAGCCGAACCGGCCGCGGACGAAGTCGGAGGTGGTGACGTAGCCGTGCTTGTGGGAGACCGACCACAGGCGGGGCAGGAAGGTGAAGATCAGCGGGTAGACCAGGATGGTGTACGGCACGGCGAAGAAGCCGGCCGCGCCCGCCGCGTAGATCGCCGCGGGGACGGCGACGAAGGTGTACGCGGTGTAGAGGTCGCCGCCGAGCAGGAACCAGGTCACCCAGGTGCCGAACGAGCGGCCGCCCAGGCCCCACTCGTCGAGGCTGTGCTCGTTCTCGGCCTTGCGCCAGCGCGAGGCGAGGAAGCCCATGACCGTCACGGCCAGGAAGAAGAAGATGAAGACGGCGAGTGCGACGCCGTTCACGCCGTCCTTCACTTCGACGCACCCCCCTTGCGGGAGCGCTGGTCACGCTGCCACAGCGTGTAGGCGACCATGGTCAGCGCGGTCGAGATGACCACCCAGGCCATCTGGTACCAGTAGAAGAACGGGATGCCGATGAAGGTCGGTTCGACCTTCGCGTACGAGCTCACCCAGAGCATCGCCACGAACGGCGCGATCAGGCAGAGCGCCACCACCACCCGCACGGGTGTGACGGTTGGTTGTCTTTCCTGCGTTTGCGACATACGGCGAACCGTCCCCTCACTGATCACCTGTTTAATGCGCAGGAAATCTAGGGGACGGGTTCGCCGTATGGAACCCCCGTCCGGATAACGGACGCAACTGGGGTCATTTGTCGGGGAATGGAATCGGGCCCGGTCAGCCGTTGGGGCGCTGCAGCCTGGCGACGAACTTGTACCGGTCGCCGCGGTAGACCGAGCGCACCCATTCGACCGGCTCGCCCTGGGCGTCCAGCGAGTGCCGGGACAGCATCAGCATGGGCAGGCCCACGTCCGTGCCGAGCAGCCCCGCCTCGCGCGGAGTGGCGAGGGAGGTCTCGATGGTCTCCTCGGCCTCGGCCAGGTGCACGTCGTACACCTCGGCCAGCGCGGTGTAGAGCGAGGTGTACTTCACCAGCGAACGGCGCAGCGCGGGGAAGCGCTTGGCCGAGAGGTGCGTGGTCTCGATGGCCATCGGCTCGCCGCTCGCCAGGCGCAGCCGCTCGATGCGCAGCACCCGGCCGCCCGCCGAGATGTCGAGCAGTCCGGCGAGCGTGTCGTCGGCGGTGACGTACCCGATGTCGAGCAGCTGGGAGGTGGGCTCCAGGCCCTGCGCCCGCATGTCCTCGGTGTAGGAGGTGAGTTGCAGCGCCTGGGACACCTTGGGCTTGGCCACGAAGGTGCCCTTGCCCTGGATGCGTTCCAGCCGGCCCTCGACGACCAGTTCCTGCAGGGCCTGGCGCACGGTGGTGCGCGAGGTGTCGAACTCGGCGGCGAGCGTGCGCTCCGGCGGGACGGGAGTGCCGGGCGGCAGGGTCTCCGTCATGTCGAGCAAATGCCGCTTCAGTCGGTAGTACTTGGGCACGCGCGCGGTACGGGTGGCGGGGGTGCCCTCCGTCTCCGTGCTGCCCGGGTCCGTGGCCATGGCCTGCCTTCCCGACTCCTGTGCTGCTGCCGTCACCGGCTCCTCCGTCTGTCGCGGCTCACATGGTGGCACGGACCGGTCACGGGTCGTCGCCCTCCCTCAGGTGTCGGTCCGATAACGGACCCGACTGCCCTTCTTATACACCCTTGACACCCCTAAAGGTCTAGGCCAAGCTCCCGGTACTGGTCTAAACCATTAAAGACCAGGTCCCAGCCCCACGAGCATTACTCGGCGTATGTCTTCGCGCGGTGGGCAGGGGTTGCAGGCATCCCTGAGGAGGGTGGCGTGAAGCGCAAGCTCATCGCGGCGATCGGCGTCGCGGGCATGATGGTCTCGATCGCGGCATGTGGCGGTTCGGACAAAAGTGGGGACAACGCCGGGGGCGACGTCAAGGAGATCACCGTCTGGCTGACGGTGGACGCCCAGAACAACTGGCCCGAGCTGGTCAAGGCCGCCGACGACGCCGTGGCCAAGAAGCACCCGGGCATCAAGATCAAGCACGAGTACTACGGCTGGCCGGACAAGAACACCAAGCTCGACGCGGTGCTCGCCACGGACAAGGCCCCGGACGTTGTCGAGATGGGCAACTCCGAGATGATCAGCTACATGGCCAAGGGTGCCTTCGCCGAGGTCGACGCCTCGAAGTTCGACAACTCGGACAAGTGGCTCGACGCCCTCAAGGACTCGGTCACCTACAACGGCAAGACCTACGGCGTCCCCTACTACGCCGGTGGCCGCGTGGGCACCTGGCGCAAGGACATCGCCGCCGAGGTCGGCGTCAAGGCCGCCCCGAAGACCTGGGCCGAGCTGACCGCCGCGCTCGACGCCATCCAGAAGAAGAAGGGCGACAAGTTCAGCGCCTGGTACCAGCCGTCGCCGGACTGGTACGCCGCGATGTCCTTCGTCTTCGAGGCCGGTGGCTCCATCGCCAAGCAGGACGGCGAGACCTGGAAGGCGAACCTGTCCTCGCCGGAGTCCGTCAAGGGCCTCACCGAGTACAAGAACATCCTCGACAAGTACATGCACGGCGACAAGACGAAGGACGAGGCCGACCGCCCGGTCGTCTTCGGCCAGGGCAACGCCGCCACGATGTTCGCCGCCGGCTGGGAGGGCGCCACCGCGGCCGACCCGAAGAGCGACAAGGTCGGCGGGCTGAAGGACAAGATCGAGAACTTCGTGATGCCCGGCCCGTCCGGCAAGAACCTCCCGGTCTTCCTCGGCGGCTCCGACCTGGCCATCCCGGTCAAGTCCAAGGCGCAGGGCGTCGCGGCCGAGTGGATCGCAGCCTTCACCGGCGCCGAGGGCCAGAAGGGCCTCGTCGCCAAGGGCAACCTGCCCAACAACAAGGCGGACCTCGCCCCGCTGAAGGCCGACCCGGCCACCACGGTCGCGGCCACCGCGGCCGAGTCCAGCTGGTTCGTCCCGACCGCCCCGGGCTGGGGCCAGGTCGAGAAGGCCCAGATCCTCAAGACGATGCTCATCGAGATCGCCAACGGCAAGAAGTCGGTCGAGGCCGCCGCGAAGGACGCGGACACCGCGATCGACAAGGTCATCAACACCAAGTGACCTATGAGCAGGGTCCCGTCACCTGGGCGAGGGAGCCGAAGGGGCACGCGGGCGTCGAGTGGGAGAACGCGCGGAGGGTCGCGAGGAACGAGCGACCCGAGCACGATCGACCGTCGGCGCACGCCGCGAGCGCCCCGGAGGAGAACCGAGCCTCGGAAAGGACGACGGGGCCCTGCTTCCCGTATCACGAGAGGGATCGCTGAGGAGCACGGGATGAGTGCCGCAGACACAACCACCGCGAAGGTGCCGCCGGTGCGGCAATCGCCACCATCCGGCCCCGTGGCCGGTACCCCGACGACGCCGGGGAAGAAGCCGTCCGCGGGCGGAGGCGGCATCCCCTGGATGCTGCTCGCCCCCTGCCTGCTCGTCCTTCTCCTGGTGCTCGGCTATCCGCTCGTGCGCCTGGTGACGCTCTCCTTCCAGTACTTCGGGCAGCCGCAGCTCTGGGGCTTCCAGGAGGCGGAGTGGGCGGGCTTCGACAACTTCACCAAGATCCTGGGTGACGGCGAGTTCTGGGCCGTCGTCCTGCGCACCGTGATCTTCGCGGGCGGCGCCGTGATCGCCACCATGGTCATCGGCATGCTGATCGCGCTGCTGCTCCAGCGGGTCTCCGGCTGGGTGAAGGCTCTGATCAACATCGTCCTGGTGGCGAGCTGGGGCATGCCCATCATCGTCGCCACCGCCATCTTCAAGTGGCTCTTCGACGCCGACTACGGCGTCCTGAACTGGCTGCTCAGCAAGATCCCGGGCGTCGACATGATCGGCCACAACTGGTTCGCCAGCGGCCCTCAGGGCCTCGCCGTCATCATGCTGCTGGTCGTCTGGGGGGCCGTGCCCTTCGTCGTCATCACGCTGAGCGCCGGCCTGACCCAGGTCCCCAAGGAGCTGGAGGAGGCCGCCCGCCTCGACGGCGCCGGCGCCTGGGGCGTCTTCCGCTTCGTCACCCTGCCCATCCTGAAGCCGATCATCGTCATGCTGACGACGCTCTCGGTGATCTGGGACATGGGCGTCTTCCCGCAGGTCTACGTGATGCGCAACGGCCACCCCGAGGCGGAGTTCCAGCTGCTCACCACGTACTCGTTCGACAAGGCCTTCGTGGTCAACGACTACGGCACCGGCTCCGCGATCGCGCTCGTCACCGTCCTCCTCCTGCTCGGCGTCGTCGCCGTGTACATGCGTCAGATGCTCAAGATCGGAGAAGTGGAGTGACCACGGACACCGCTGCTCCCGCCGTCACCGCGCGCCCCGTCACCCGGCGCCCCGCCGCCGGCCCGCGTCGCAAGTCCAAGCTCGGCTGGAACCTCGTCGGGCTGCTGGTCGTCGTCGTCATCGGCTTCCCGGTCTACTGGATGGTCAACACGGCCTTCAAGCCGGCCAAGGACGCCATCGACCCGAACCCCCACTTCTTCCCGACCACCTTCACGCTCGAGAACTTCAAGCGCGCGCTGGAGATCGCGGACTTCTGGGGCCCGGTCACCCGCAGCCTCGTCGTCTCGTCCGTGGTGGTCGTCATCGGCATCATCGTGGGCATGCTGGCGGCGCTCGCCATCTCCCGCTTCGCCTTCCGCGGGCGCAAGATCGTGATCGTCGGCATCCTCGCCGTCCAGATGGTCCCGCTCGTCGCGATGATCATCCCGGTCTTCCTGATGCTCAACGACCTGGGCCAGTACGACAAGATCACCGGCCTGATCATCACGTACCTGACCTTCATCCTCCCCTTCACGGTGTGGACGCTGCGCGGGTTCATCGTCAACATCCCCAAGGAGCTGGAGGAGGCCGCCCAGGTCGACGGCTGCACCCGCACCGGCGCCTTCGTGCGGGTCGTCTTCCCGCTCCTCGCGCCCGGCATGGTCGCCACCTCCGTCTACGGCTTCATCCAGGCGTGGAACGAGTACCTCTACGCCCTGATGCTGATGAGCCAGCAGAACCAGACGGCGACCGTCTGGCTCGGCAACTTCATCACGAAGAACGGCACCGAGTACGCCCCGATGATGGCGGGCTCCACCATGATGGCCGTCCCCATCGTGATCCTCTTCCTCCTTGTCCAGCGCAAGATGGCCGCCGGTCTGACGGCCGGCGCGGTGAAGGGATAACGCCTCCCATGACCACGCTCACCACCGGCACGGACACCCTGACCCGCGACGCGCTCACGGTCCTGCAACCCGGGTTCCTCGGCACCACCGCCCCCGACTGGCTGCTGCGCCGGATCGGCGAAGGGCTCTCCTCCGTCGGCCTGTTCGGCCGGAACATCGACTCCCCCGAGCAGCTCGCCGCCCTGACGGCACGGCTGCGGTCGGAGCGCGACGACGTCCTGGTCGCCATCGACGAGGAGGGCGGCGACGTCACCCGCCTGGAGGTCCGGCACGGCTCCTCCTTCCCGGGCAACTACGCGCTGGGCTCCGTGGACGACCCGGGCCTCACCCGGGCCGTCGCCCACGAGCTCGGCCGCCGTCTCGCCGCGTGCGGGGTCGACCTCAACTGGGCGCCCTCCGCGGACGTGAACTCCAACGCGGACAACCCGGTCATCGGCGTCCGCTCCTTCGGCGCCGACCCACAGCTCGTCGCCCGCCACACCGTGGCGTACGTCGAGGGACTCCAGGCCGTCGGCGTCGCCGCGTGCACCAAGCACTTCCCCGGGCACGGCGACACCAACGTGGACTCCCACCACGCGCTGCCCCGGATCGATGTGGACCTCGACACACTGCACGCCCGTGAGCTGGTGCCTTTCCGCGCCGCCATCGCGGCGGGTACCAAAGCTGTCATGAGCGCGCATATCCTTCTCTCCGCGCTCGACCCCGACCGCCCGGCCACCCTGAGCCCGCAGATCCTGACCGGTCTGCTGCGCCGGGAACTGGGCTTCGACGGGCTGATCGTCACCGATGGCATGGAGATGCAGGCCATCGCGTCGACGTACGGCATCGAGCGCGGATCCGTCCTCGCGATCGCCGCGGGCGCCGACGCCATCTGCGTCGGCGGCGGGCTGGCCGACGAGGACACGGTGCTTCGGCTGCGCGACGCGCTGGTCGGGGCGGTACGGACCGGTGAGCTGCCCGAGGAGCGGCTGGCGGACGCCGCGGCGCGGGTACGCGCCCTGGCGTCCTGGACCCAGGCGCATCGGGCCAGGGGGGCTGTATCGGGGCCGGGCGCGGCAGTGCAGGAGGGGACCGCGCCCGGCACCGACATCGGGCTCGTGGCGGCCCGCCGCGCCCTGCGGGTGACCCCCGGGGAGCGGCCCTACGTCCCGATGGACGGTGCTCCCTACGTCGCCTCCTTCGCCCCGGTCGCCAACATCGCCGTCGGCGACGAGACGCCGTGGGGCGTGGCGGCGGAGCTGGAGCGGCTGCTGCCCGGGACCACGACGGGCACCTACGGCACCCCGTCGGTCGACGCGGTGCTCGGCGCGGCGGGTGACCGCCGGATCGTCGCGGTCGTCCGGGACGCCCACCGCCACCCGTGGATGGCCGAGGCCCTGGACGCCCTTCTCGCGGCCCGCCCGGACACGGTCGTGGTGGAGATGGGTCTGAGCCAGGCGGAGCCCCGTGGGGCCCTGCACATCGCCACCGGTGGCGCGGCCCGGGTCTGCGGCCGCGCGGCGGCGGAGGCCATCGTCGGCCTCTGACGGCGGCACGAGGCGGTACGGAGAGGGGCGGCGCGGCCCGCACCCGAGAGGGGGGCCCCCCCGCAGGTCGGGGGGGGGGGTTGGGGGGGCCGC